>DASYQG010000629.1:0-5384 GCA_036005825.1 Chitinophagaceae bacterium
TCTTTCAGTAATAGTGGCTTTTGCAAAAAGAAAATCATGCCAGTGAGAAAAATGAGGATCGGTATGATAAGCAGCCAGATTGATCAGCTTGCCCAAAATAATCGGGTCAACAAGAGAAAACCCGATATTAACAGCCGCCAATGTCAGTACAAGTATAACCAACCATTTATGAGGCTTCAGGTATTGAAGAAGTATTTTCATGTAAAATTTTCAAAAATTAGTCAACGAATATACGAATCTCTGGCCGTCCCGTCGGGAAGGTTGTCATGCAGGATGGCGGCAGGATATACAATATAGCCACTTACAATATTCCTGGTAATGGCATGAGCAAGCAGGTTGTCAGCGATATATTGAATAGGCGTTTGCATTTGTACCAATTTTTCTGCAGCACTTTTTGTAATGGCATAGGCGTATGTGTAATCATGGAAGCCAGCCTTTTTTAAATGAGATGAAAAAGGCTTTGCAAAAAGATTATTTATCATGGTTGGGCTCCATTTCAGCAAACCCAATTTATTCTGAATATGATAACCCGCTTGTTTCAGAAAAAACCTTATCCCTGATTCACCATTTTTATCCCAGCCCCACATGAGTAGTTCGCAATCATTGGGAATTTCAGAAAGTATAGCAGCTATATGTTTTATCATTGCTGGATCAGGTACAGCATCATCTTCAAGAAGTAGTATGCGGGAATAATTATTCTTCAGCATGTCTTCATACATCATACGATGACTCCATGAACAAGCGATTTCTCCTGGCTTCATCACCTTATTATACCGATGATGTTCTTTTGTCAACAGTTCGCTGTAGATTTTTTTTTCAATTAATTCAGCAGTTGTGAAATTATTTTTATCAGCGCCATAAAAGAATGAGTAATTGAGTCCCTTGAACCTTTCTGCAAAAAGTTTTCGTCTTTCTTCAGCAGCATGAACTGAAAGTACATGGATCTTATCGTAATGATCATTCAGTAGCTGAAAATATTCTTGCATCGTATAGTATTACTGTAAAGATAAATGGAGGAATTCAGACAAACAGTATCTGTTTATTATTCAAAAACTTTGTTTATCCATTTTTGCAATGAATATTTATTAAAAACTTCTGCAGGTGGGGGAGAATAGAGGGTGGTAAAAAAATCTCTTGCTGGTATTGTGTCCTCATTTTCCCATACAAAGATGTTTTTGGGATCATAAAAATCATAGGTGGTAACGCTTCGGTTCGTAGTAATTATTTTCTTTTCAAGTTTCATTGCTTCAAAAACTCTGAACGATAGGCCTTCCTGTTTTGGTTGAGCGATATCCAGCAAGACATTGCTGTCACTCATAATGCGAATCGTTTCTTTTCGTGGAAGAACATCGGTGAACCAGGTTATGATTTTTTCATTTTTATTTTTAGCGCCTGTATATCCTGCAGCGATAATATTAATATTTGTTTTGAGATCTAATGGGCTTAATGAAACGAGAATTTTTTCGAGTGTGTCTAACCGGTCATCATAAGAAGCCACATAAGAAAGATCAAAATGAGGTGGTTCATTTTTACTTATTGCAAGATCAGGGGAATAAAAATTTGGAAGAAATAAAAGTTGGTGATCTTTTACATCTTTGGGTTCAAAGCTGAAAAATTTATCAAAGAATGGTATAATTGTTTTTCCCTCCGGGATTCTTGAAAAGCTATCCCAGAAATAAGCAATTGATCGTTTGCCATGATCATTTATAAAGTCCAAATGTTCTTTTATTAGATCGGGCCTTAGTATAAGTATATCGTCAAACCGGGGATGCTTTTCAAAAATAGTTTTCAGTTTTTCCTTTATTGCTTTGTTATAAAAGATCTTCTTTTGATTTTTTTTTAAGAAGAGCTTTGAAAAGAAATTTTGAATACGGTGAAGTGAATCCCGATAGGAAAATTGCAAGTCGTTTCCTGTTGTTGTGATCAAATGTGTTTCCGCATCAAGATATTCACTAATGCCATTGCGAATAATATCAGTGTAATCCATGTAATTTGGAGTGATCAGCAGGATGGTCTTCTTATTGGCAGCGGTTTTCATTTCTGTTTACAAAATTCCTTTATTTATATTTGCGACTTGCTAAACAAAGATATTCGATGGCATGCTATAAATAGAGTTTGGATATGAAATGTTCTTATTGTAATAATGAAATAGGTAATACGATCATTGAGGCTAAAGAGCTGTTGCTGGGAATTGGCGGAAACTTCAATTATAATTATTGTGGAGATTGTAAAGGATTGCAATTGCTGGATATTCCTGCTGATATGGCAAAATATTATCCTCAGCAGGATTATTATTCATTTAAAAACAACGAGGGGCATCTTGAAAATGTAGACTCTATCAAAAACAAGGTGCGTAAGGCAAAAGCGGAATATTTACTGTTTAATAAAAAAAGTTTTATTGGATCATTAACATCGATAGGGTATAAAAGGCCGGATTATTATATGTGGTTAAAAAAGACCAATGTAAATTTTGATTCGGAAATACTTGATGTAGGCTGTGGTAATGGCGATCTTCTTTTTAAGATCAGGAAACTTGGATTCGGGAAATTAACCGGCATCGATCCATTTGTTGCGAATGAGATACTCACAAAAGAAGTTATGATATTTAAAAAAACAATATTTGACCTTGCCTCGCAGTTTGATCTTGTGATGTCACATCATTCTTTTGAACACTTTGAAGAACCACAATTGCACCTGATCCAATTAGCGAAGCTTTTAAAGAATGACGGAACTCTTTTGATCAGGACACCGGTCACCAATTCTTATTGCTGGGAAAAATATGGGGTTAAATGGGCGGCTCTTGATGCGCCGAGACATATCAATATTCAATCACACAAGTCAATGGAAATACTTGCCAAAAATGCCGGGTTAACAATTACTGATCTTTGGCATGATGCAAGCAGTTTTCAATTTTGGGGAAGTGAAGAATATTTGAAAGGGATCAATGCCACTTCCGCAAATTCTCTTTGGAAAACAAAAACAAATTCTTCATTCACTAAAGAAGAATTGAATAAGTTTAAAAAAGACATTATAAAGCTCAACGATGAAAAGCGCGGAGGAGAAGCTTGTTTTATTTTAAAAAAGACAAGATAAATTCTTTTTATCTCGAACTTAATAAATCAGTCACAAATTTTTTAGGTGACGTTTAGCTTGTAAGATCAAAATAATGCTATTACACTGGCAATTGTTTTTCCAATCGTTGTTACATCTGGCATGATCTTTACGAGTCCATCCCAAAATTTCTTTAATTTACTTTTATCCTGTTCTGGTTGTGGTTTTGCAAGTTCCTCGTTGATCTTATTCAATGCAATTGCTGCAAATTCATCCTGTGATTCTTCGATCTTTTTGGCGATTTGAAGCAGTTCTTGTTTAAATTCTTCGCTCATGCCATTGGCTGAAGCTATATTTAAACTATTAACAAGGTGTGACTTATTTATAAAGTTCCCTGTTATTGTTCCGATTGTTATTTGATCTCCCATATTTGTAACGTATTTAATTGAGTAATTGATAATATTTTGATTAGTAGGGTTGTTATCTAATTGTTTTATCTCGTCTATAACTAATTCCAATCCTTTTATTTGATCCTCTATAAGATCATTTTCATTAATTATTTCTTCTAATCTGATTGCTACTTGAACTAGGTTTTGCTGAGGCTGGGAGTTTCTTTTGAATTTGGACAGATTAAAAAGAATTTTATGTAAATTATTAATGACCCTCCTTTTTACTGCTGGTGTATTCAAATCTCCGGCTTTACTCTTTCCTATTCTTTCCAACACTTTTTTCAATACAACCACTTCGGAATGCAACCGGATAAGATTAATTCTGAGGTTACGTACAGTTTCATCATATTCTTTTAATGGAAGGAAATTTTCGATTTGCTTTACACCAATAAACCATGATTTTGTATCATAATTATTTCTATCATAATTATGTGATATATAATCGAAGTATAATTCTAGGTCGGTTTTTTTTAATTCTGATATATCAATTGATTTGGCAGAAAAATTTGATAAAGGCAATTTTGAAGAATCAATTTGTGCAATAACGATCGGGTCGCATTTAACAACATAGTTTTTCCTGATTTTTTCATCAAATGTTCTTTTATCACCTTTTTTATATGTTGCCCAATAGTATGAACTTGCTAAGTCATTGCCAGAATGAATAAGCGGGGTGAATTCAGTGTACCTGTTATTCTTGTCAAATTTCCTGCTTCCTTTTTTAATCTTTACTGGACAAAGCAAATATTGGTTAATATGTTTGTATAACGAATCTTTAATTTCTTCGGAATCCCCGTTCAGTTTTATTTTAGTTTCAAAGTCGTCATAAAAACCAATTTCAAATTTGGCTAAGAATTTTCCGTCAGATTGAAATCTTCTGAAAAGGATCCTTGATGACCAGGGAATGCTAAGCGAACTATAAAAATTATCAGCGCCCAGCCCACAAAAATTAATTACACTTTTTACATTGCAATACCGTTTTTCACCATCCCACGGCCCCGAATATTTCGAATTACGATTAAATATTTTTCCAAAATATAAAATGTTATCTCCTTCAGGGTCGGGATCAGGCCATTCTGGTAAGTCAAGTTTAGTAGAGGTTTCCTGCAGACACCTGTAGTCCACAAAAGGAAATTGTACCGTAATAAACATAAAATAATCCGGCTTTTTAATTGACCTTCTTGAAAAATCCCACTACTGTATATTCTTAAATAAGTTTAAAAGTGGGAGCCCCTTTGCAGGGACCCCCTGACGTCCCTTTTACGGGACGGACAGAGCAGGCTTTTTTTTCTTGTCGTTGTCGACCATATTAAGGTAGTGAAAATTTTTACATAAAATATCCCAAAAAAATGGTATAAGGAAAAACTCAGCCACCCCAACCTTCCCGATCCAAACTTCTATATTGAATAGCTTCGGCTAAATGTTCGGGCTTTATCTTTTCGCTTCCACTGAGGTCAGCAATTGTTCTTGAAACTTTTAAAATACGATCATAAGCTCTTGCCGAAAGATTGAGTTTTTCCATAGCAGCTTTTAATAAATTCTGTCCAACGTTGTCGATCACACAAATTTCTTTCAGCATCTTACTGCTGATTTGCGCATTGCAATAGATGCCGGGATTATTTTTATACCGCTCTGCCTGCATCTCTCTTGCCTTGATTACTCGTTCACGAATTACTGTTGAGTTATCAGAATTCTTTGCAGAAGATAATTCAGTAAAAGGAACAGGAGTTACTTCCACATGCAGATCGATACGGTCAAGTAACGGTCCTGAAATTTTATTCAAATATTTCTGAACGGCACCCGGCGGACAGGTACATTCCTTTTCAGGATGATTAAAAAATCCGCTTGGGCAGGGGTTCATTGATGCAATGAGCATAAACGACGCAG
>DASYQG010000630.1:0-3097 GCA_036005825.1 Chitinophagaceae bacterium
GATCATTAATGCTGCAACAGCCAACACGATGGATGCTCTTTCGTGAACGCCAAATGGATTAATAAAATAAAAAACCAGGGCAACAGCTATGCCTATAAATAAAAAAATGAACTTGAGTTGTTGTTTTGAAAAAGTTGCCAAACAGTTAATTTATCTGGGAAAATACAATCTATTTTGGTTTTCCGCTAACAAAAGGGTTTCCTTTTATATAGTACCTGTATGGCAAGCTTGCATCATCACCTGCATAATCCACACCTATCCTGGGTGAAGCAGCCATATCTTTTTTATTCAAAACGAAATTATCTTCCGCTATAAAAAGATCTTTACTTAATAATGAGTGGCCGCTGTGGTGTTTGAAAGAAATTCCTAAAGCCCTGGAAACATTTCCCGGACCTCTTGTTAAAGTATGATCCAATTGCTTCTTATTAGTTCTTTCCAGCATTACATCAATCCCCTTCAATGGTTCTAAAGCCCGAATTAGAATTGCATGCGGTGTTTCCTGTTCATTTGTGACTACATTAAATAAGTGATGAATACCATAGCATAAATAAACATAAGTCACTCCACCTGTACCATACATTACTTCATTCCGGTGCGTTCTTCTACCACCGAAAGCATGTGATGCTTTATCGACAACACCATTATATGCCTCTACTTCCACAATACGACCTGATGTCTCAATACCATCCCATTTTGTGACCAATATTTTCCCTAATAGCTCTTTAGCTATTTTTAAAACATTGTTTCGTTGATAAAAAGATACTGGAAGTTTCTTCATACTGAAAGTTTTCTTGGTCGCAGCTCACGGCTCATAGCTCGCAGCTTCTCTTTATATTTACCCAAATTTATGTCTTGCTGAAAGAAATCGTCATAGCATTTCAATCTTTTGAAGAAGCAAACTTGTTTATCCGCCAGCATAAGATGGTTAAGTGGATAATCATTCCCGGCATTATTTATACACTCCTGTTTATCGTAGCTATGATATTGTTTGCCCGATCCGCAAATGACGCTGTAAACTGGTTAAGTCAGCAACTACGCATCGAACCCTGGCTTCAAAAGGAACGTAACCCATTTCTTGCTTTCATCTTTGTAATGGCGGGGATCATATTACGCATGGTATTGTTCCTGTTTTATTTTGCTTTATTTAAATATCTCATTTTAATAATTGGATCACCCGTATTTGCTTATCTCAGCGAAAAAACTGAAGCGATAATTGAAAACAGGGAATATAAATTTAACCTGACGAAATTACTGCCTGCAGCAAAAAGAGGGATACGACTTGCCCTTCGCAATGCTGGTTGGCAAACTGTTTATATGATTGGGCTGATCTTCCTGTCTCTTATTCCCGTAATTGGATGGATAACTCCGCTAATTGCTCTTTTAGTAGAGTGTTATTATTATGGCTTCGCTATGCTTGATTATGGTTTAGCCAAAAATGATTTTAACCTCCAGAAATCTATTTTTTATTCCGGCCGGCACAAAGGATTATCAATTGGCAACGGTATTGTATTTTACTTAATGCATGTAGTTATCATATTCGCTCCTGCATTTGCCATCATTGCATCCAATCTTAGTCTCATCAAAGTAAAAACCGATTAGTGTGGCTGCAACCGTTTATTTGATCCCTAGTTTGCTTCATGAAGAAGGGTTACGAGCTATCCCATCATATATAACAGATATCGTAAAACAATGCCAGGTTTTATTTGTAGAAAATGAAAGAACCTCTCGTCGCTATCTTAAAGCCCTGGCAAAAGAAATCGTAATTGATAATTATGAATGGTTCACAATGGCTGTCGATGATGAAACCGCCAAAGCATTCAGGAAAAAAATAAATGAAGGAAAAACAATTGGCATCATCAGCGAAGCCGGTTGTCCAGGTATTGCCGATCCCGGTCAACAATTAGTGGCTATAGCTCAAGAAATGAATGTTGATGTAAGACCACTTGTTGGACCTAATTCAATACTCCTTGCATTAATGGCAAGCGGGATGAATGGACAGCAATTCAAATTCAACGGTTATTTACCAATTCAAAATCCGGAAAGAAACAAAGCGATTAAGGAATTAGAAGCCGAATCCTCAAAGAAAAATTGCACACAAATATTTATTGAAACACCTTACCGCAACAACCAGTTAATAGATGCATTGTTTTCTAATTGCCAACCATCAACAAAAATTTGCCTGGCAGTTGATTTAACAAGTGAAAAAGAATTTATCAAAACAAGGTCTGTAGCTGAGTGGAAGAAAGATAAACCGGATATACATAAACGTCCAGCTATCTTCCTTTTATACGCCTCTTCATAAACTGCGGTTAAACTTTCACAAACGACTGTTGTTAAAACAAGTATTATGAAAAAAATATGCGATTAAAACAATTATTTATATAATTTTGTTCCCAACTAAAAAACTCACTAATAAAGTGATCAACCTTTTAACACATACCAAGCAGGTCGCCTTTCATGGGCCGGATGCTACAGAAGTATATGCTGTAGCTTTTGATGTGTTTGCATATTCTCCCCGACCTCGACGTGTATTCTGACAGGACGAGCCCCTCACCATGGTCCCTGTCAGTGAACTGCACCCCGCAATGATAATCGGATTGGTCATCCTTATCTAATCAATATTTTCAAGTTGGACAATCAAAATATAATTATTCGTGTAGCCACCCAAGATGATGTGCATTATGCAGAGACCATCACCAATGAGATGGCCGAAAGTGCACAGGCAAGAGGCACCGGCATTGCCAAACGCAGTCCCGAGTATGTGGCAGATAAAATGAAAGAAGGCAAGGCTGTGATTGCTCTCACTCCTGATGGCACATGGGTGGGCTTTTGTTATATCGAAACATGGAGTCATGGCGAATATGTTGCAAACAGCGGTCTCATTGTTTCTCCTCCATTCAGAAAAAGTGGCGTAGCAAAGGCGATCAAAAAAAGGATCTTCGATCTTTCAAAAGAAAAATATCCCAACTCAAAAATATTTGGGTTAACAACGGGTCTTGCGGTCATGAAAATTAACAGTGAGCTCGGTTATGAGCCTGTTACTTATTCGGAGCTTACACAAGATGAGGATTTCTGGGCTGGTTGCAAAAGCTGCGTG
>DASYQG010000631.1:0-3800 GCA_036005825.1 Chitinophagaceae bacterium
TAGTTGCCATTTTTTATAGCCTTTCGAAGAAGTGACTCCGTGTCTCTGGCGCTTTCTTCTTCCACAACTGCAATATCTGATGCAATGTTTTTCCGGTTTCGGGACAAAAAAGGAGAATTGCTTAAAAACAATTTTAATACAATGTATACGAATAAAGCAATAGCAATTATTAAGAAAATTATCCCAATGGCAGAATTAAAAAATCGACCACCATCCAGCGTGACGCTGCGTCCGGATGGTGATTTACCAGCTCTTATTAAACTGTCAGTGCGTAAACTATCTTTTCTGCGTAATTCATGTATCCTCCTAATTTTCTCTTCGGTTGCTCTCAGCAAGCTATCCATGTAAGATTTGTAATAAAATCCTTTATCTGAATTGACAGCCTGCACGCTATCATGGACAATTGAACGGAGTTCTCTTCTTAAAGTATCAGGATAATAGGGCGTTGTTTCTTGTAAATCATCCGCCTCAGCAGCAGCTTCTATGTTATCGGCAGCCTTCGCGGTATCTGTGTAGACCTGCGCATGGATATTGAAAGACAATATTAATCCAGTAAGTAGTAAAAGGAACCGATATGATAATTTATTTTTCAAATAATAAGAGACTTAGACACGGATGGATCCAACCGCTTCAACTTTCTTTCTACCAGGATCGGGTAAATAATAAAATACCATACGACAAAACAAAACGAACCAGCTAGTATTGACAGACCTGCCCACACGGGCATGCCCCCTTTCCCATTTTTATCAAAAGTTTCAGACATGAGATGTGTTACATAGCTCTCAAGAAAAGCGGCAAGCAAGGTAATCGGTACAAAGATGATCATGATCTTAACAGCATCCTTGAGTCCTCTTTTGAAAGAAGTCAGGCGATGGTATGAGCCCGGGAACAAAATTCCTTTTGCAATAATAAAACCAGCAGTTGCTGAAATGATCCATGCGGAGATCTCCAATATTCCATGGATCCAAATGACCATCATGGATTGGGTACCCAGTCCTTTTGAAAAAAACAAATAATGAAAGCAGCCCGCCATTACTGCATTCTGAAACAACAGCCACAGTGTAAATACTCCGAAAAAAAGTCCTCCGATAAACCGCCAAAAATCGATTCGAACGTTATGATAATAAATGTAAATAAATGAAGAAAAATATCCCCCTTCATCCGTTGTCTTATACACTCCGAAAGGGTCTCCATTTGCAATATTTTCCTCCGTCATTGCAACATATTCTTCGCCTAAAACTCCTTTTGCAAAATCATAGTCACGCATAGAAGAAATCACACCCATGGTACAACAAACAGCAAATACGATAAAACTAAATAAAAAGACTTTGTGATTACGACGAATGACAACCGGCAATTCAATCTTCCAAAAATTAATAAGCCGTGAATATTTTTCTTTTTTATTCTGGTAAATAGATTGATAAATAGAAACGGCAAGGCCGTTAATGAGCCTTGTTACTTTGCTCTGGGGGTAAAATGTTTTAGCGTAAGCCAGATCATCAACCAGTGTGGTGAACCTGTTTGCGATTTCATCAGGATCATCAGTCCCGAAATGCTCATATTCCTGCCATTTCTGTGCATTCTTTTTTATGAATAGGGCTTCACGCATACATAACAAAATGGTTCTTCAATATTAAGAAGTAATTTCTTAAAGATGTCTTGTATTTCCTTGTTTTTTATTTTGTGTGGTTGCCTTCTTATCCCACGGTTTTTTGGTATTTTGCAACTATAGTATGCCGGCAATTCAAATCAATACACCGTTTAATCTTGCCCTGGATTTTGAAGTAGCTCCATTGCATAAAAGAATTCTTGCTTATCTCATTGACATTGTTATACTGGTAATTTATTCATGGGGAATGAGGAAGTTCTTGTACGGTGTTCTTGAAGTACCAGGTAATACTATGTGGGGTATTAATGTGGGCATTGATGTGGTGTTTGTTTCAATTCCTATGCTGCTTTATCCATTTATCTGCGAGTTAAGTATGCACGGGCAATCCTTTGGCAAAAAATTTATGGGCATACGGGTGATGAGTCTCGAAGGCGGCGAACCGACAGTAAGTCAATACCTGCTTCGCTGGGCCACCCGTTTCTTTGAATGGCCGCTTGTTTTCGGACTTGTATTTTCTAATTTCTGGGTAATCTTTCAATTATTCTTTGTTGGTTTCCTGGGTGTGTTTGTCGTCATCATAATTGCTGTTTCAAAATCAAACCAGCGGCTTGGCGATCTTGGCGCAGGAACGGTGGTCGTAGATACCCGGGTCAAAACCTATTTACACGAAACTGTTTTTCTTGATATTTCACACAAAGATTATAATGTTCAATTCCCGGAAGTAATGAAGTTGACCGACCGTGATATCAACACGATAAAAAGCATTCTTGATGTAGCCGCACGAAAAGGGGACTTTCAGCTTGCTGCAAATGCTGCTGATAAAATAAAAAATCATTTGAAAATACAAAGCTCCATGTCGCCGTTTGATTTTCTTGAAAAGGTATTGATGGATTACAATTATATTTCTACGAAATAAAATATCAAAATTGCTTTTATTATTGATTATAGAGGGCAAGGATTGAAAACAATACAAAGCCACCAAACACAATTCCAAGGATGCAGAGAATTCCAATTACGAGAAAATAGTTTTTAAAATTTTTGAAGCCGATATTTATTTCATATTGGCTCATTGCTTCTATTCCTTTTTTGGTTTTAGATGAAAATTGATAAAGGAAGTACGTAAGCAATAATCCAACAAGTATTGATATAATAATTGAAAACAAATTACTACTAGTTGTATTTCCGAATGAGTAACTAATTTCAGCCCCCTCTGACTGTGACAGGTTACCTAATTCGCTTTTCTGCTTAAAGTATTTTGCTATAGCTAAAACATATCCTACCAGAGAAGTAATTACAATTACCAATGACCATTTAGTCATTGTAATTATTTTTGATTTTGCATTTTCGTCAAACTGCAATTCAAATAGGTCGGGTGTTTGTTCTTGATTTTCCATATTGCTTAATTTATAAATAGATCGACCGCAGTAAATAATAGTGATAAAATAGAAAGAATGCCATATACAATAAAGTATGTTCGATAGCTTGCAAGACCGGCATTGAAGACTGCCTGATCATTGCTATAAATCCCTCTTTTAACAAGGCTTGCGCCTCTAAAAAGCAACAATGACAAAAAAGCAATAACAGCAAAAACAAGAAAGATAATAAGCATCGCAAGTCCGGCAGCAGCAGTGGAGTCAATTGAGGTAAGTGTTTTAAATGCGTTCATCATACCAGCTCCCGCTACGATGAGAACTATTAGTATAAGACCCAAAAAAACAAATCCAAGAATGGATAAAAAGAAAGCCCAGGAGCCTGCCGACAAGAGACTTCTTTGCGTAGAAGTTTCTACAGGAAAAGAAAATAACTGTTCGTTTTGTTCCATTATAGTTTGATTTATTATTGAAAAATATTCGTTTTTAATTAAGGCGCCAACCATGAGAACGGTATGACAGGAATATTTCTTAAGACCCAAAACGAAATAACTACAACTACAACTGTAAATGAAAAAACTGGTTTATAAATAAAAGAGGAAGCTGCATATTTTTTGCCCCAGGTAAAAACCAGTATAAAATAAATTATCAGTGGGAGTAATAAAATAAATAAAAGGTTGTAATCAATGGCCGTTAAGATATAACCATTTAATAAAGCATGAAAGGAACGTTGTACTCCGCAACCCGGACAATATAGGCCTGTCAATTCATGAAAAAAACATTTTGGTAAGTTGCCGTTCTTTGGTTCAACAAAAAAATAA
>DASYQG010000632.1:0-3170 GCA_036005825.1 Chitinophagaceae bacterium
ATCAAAGTTGCGCAGGCAACAAAAGAAGTGTTGGATAATATGGGAGTAACCGGGTATCCCAAAACCTCAGGCTCTACTGGCATTCACGTTTATATTCCGCTTGGTGCAAAATATACTTATGATCAATGCCAGATGTTTGGAAGAATTATAGCAACCCAGGTTAATAATATGTTGCCTGATATTACAAGTATTGAAAGATTAACTAAAGCAAGAAAGAATAAACTGTATGTAGATTTTTTACAGAACCGACCAAAAGCAACGTTGGCTGCTCCTTATTCTTTGAGACCAAAGCCTGGTGCAACCGTTTCAATGCCGCTTTATTGGGAGGAAGTGAAGAAAGGACTTGTGATGAAAGATTTTACAATCGCAAATGCGATGGATAGAATTAAAAGTGAAGGAGATATTTTTAAACCTGTGCTTGGAAAAGGGATCGACTTGAATAAGATCCTGGAAAAGTTGTAAGCTGGGATCATGAAGCAAGTCTTCTTTTATTATCAATATCATTCTTAAGTTAATAAATAACAAGTTATTTTAGCGCATAAACCCCTTAATGGATTCAATAACTCATATTGCTTTGGGCGCATGCATGGGTGAAGCATTTCTGGATCGTAGGCTGGGCAAAAAAGCAATGCTTTGGGGAGCATTGGCGCAAAGTATACCTGACATTGATTTTCTCGCATCTTTCTGGATGAATACTTCAAATAACCTGTTGGCACATCGCGGTTTTACTCATTCGTTTTTATTCGTTGCCATTGTTACAGTATTCTTTTCGTTAATGGCGGAGCGATGGCACCGGCCACATAATATCAGTTTAAAGAAGTGGCTGATCTTTTTTGGGGGTGTTATATTTTTTCATGTATTTATTGATGCATTCAATAATTATGGAGTCGGATGGTTTGAACCATTTAGTCATCAAAGAATTTCATTTAATGCCATTTATGTTGCCGATCCTTTTTATTCTATCTGGCCAGGCCTGGCGGTCATACTTCTTATTGTTTCAAAACATAGCTGGAAAGGGAGAAGAAAATGGTGGATGATGGGACTTGGAGTAAGTTCAATTTATTTATTGTATTGTCTGTTCAATAAAACTATGATCGATAAAGATGTGAGATACATTTTAAAGAAACAGGATGTTCAATACACAAGATATTTTACAACGCCAACTGCATTGCAAAACTGGTTATGGTATGTTGTGGCAGGAAATGATTCGGGTTATTATATCGGATACCGTTCTGTATTTGATAGTAAAAAGAAGATCAACTTTGAATATTTTCCTAAAAATGATTTTTTGCTGGATTCAGTAGAAGATACTGAAGCATTACAAAAGCTAAAAAGGTTTTCCCAGGAATTTTATACAGCAGAAAAATGGAACGATACTCTTGTATTCAATGATCTTCGTTTTGGGCAGATCACTGGCTGGAAGGATCCTAACAACAAATTTGTGTTTCATTATTATTTAAAAGACAGCGCTGATAACAAACTTGTTGTTCAACGTGGCCGGTTTGAAGGGTGGAATAAAGATGCGTTCAATTCCTTACTTAAAAGAATAAAAGGAAATTAATCTTCTTGTTTAAAATAAAAAGTAAACAGAGTTAATATCCAATTTACGATCATGTAACATGTTTTTTGCCACAATCGTTTGAAGATATTGATTGAAGATCTATAATTCTCCGCGGTAATTTGCTTACAATTTTCTGTAATTGTTTTTTCGAGTTGATTCTCTATATATTCCCCGAATTCTTTATGTTTAATATCAAGATTAAGTTCCAGGCTTGCATAAGCGCTGATATTATTTACATTGAATGAACCTATCGTTACTATCTCGCTATCACACACAGTGATCTTTGCATGCAAAACAGTCGGCTGAAATTCATATATCCCGATCTTTTTTCGAAGCAACCAATCATACAGATACCGTTCAGCGTTCTTCGAGAGCATAATATCCGACTTACCTGCGAGTATTACTTTTACGTTTACTCCTCTCCGCACAGCATTTCTCAATAATCTTCGAAATGTCCGGCCTGGAAGAAAATAACTGGACACGACAGTGATCGTTTGTTTTGACTGCGCAAATAAAGAACGGTATGTATTCCATACTTCACTTTTTCTTTTTACCCAATCATTTTGACGGATCCGGATCAATTGTTGTTCATTTTTGGGAATGGCATTGCAAAATTCCTCGATCTCTTTTTTATTAATAGCGTCTTTTAATTTTCTTCTTTTTCTCCACATTTGATTACAAATGATATGTAGCTGGTAAGAAGTTTCGCCTTCACAATACAATGCTACATCATACCATGGGGGCGATCCGGGATTTTCATTATAGCGATCGCTGATATTTATTCCTCCGACAAGAGAAAATAGTCCATCGGCAACAAAAACTTTTTGATGCAATCTTCTGCCAAAATAGAAATGCCTGCTTTTTAATAGTGGCTCAAAGAATTTAAAATGAACTCCTGCATCGATCATTTCATTTTTGAAATCTCCTTTTAATTTTTGAGAAGCATATCCATCTACATGCAGGTAAACCTGGACACCTCTTTTTGCAGCAGCTTTCAATGCATCACCAACCTTTTTACCTGTACTGTCATTGTCATAAATATAAACTTGTAAATGAATAGTGAGTCTTGCTTTTTCGATAAGACTAATAAGCAATGAGAAATAATCATCACCACTGTGCACGAGGCTGATCCTGTTTCGCGAAGTATATTGTTCTGGCATTTAAAGAAGAAAATTCATTTAGCAATTTAGTGCATGTAGTTGTTCTTTATGTATAAAGAGCATGCCAGAAATAAGATGATCTATTATTTAGTTATCTCCCAATAAGCTTTCTTAGGTTTTAGGTCTTTATCGAATAAGAGGGGATAATCCTTTCTTCCTCTCACCGGAAAATTATCGAGCCAGCTATGGCGATCGGAGATATTCCAAAAAGTAACGGAGGAAATATTTCCCTTGAATTTTTTAAACAGATCAAAGCATGTTTTATAAACTTCAATTTGTTTTTGCTCCTTTTCACTTGTAAAGGCAGTATCGGCGTCAGCAGGTTTTGCTTCTCTGGCATTATGTTCTTTTGGATAAACGGAAATATCCAATTCTGTTATCTGCATAGTAAGGCCAAGCATAGAAAAATCTTTCAAAGTACTTTCCAATTGTTCTTTTGATGGCTCATT
>DASYQG010000633.1:0-12288 GCA_036005825.1 Chitinophagaceae bacterium
AGTAATTCTTACTTCGAAACGCTGTTCGCCGGCGGTCACGATCATTAGCGAAGTATTTGGTGGAATACGTCCCAGATTGTCGGCTACCATTATCAATTCATGCTCCGGGTTTGATTCATCCATTTTTAAATTGATGCTTAACGCTGCTGCAGACAATCTTTTTTTAGAAAGCACTAATTTTTTATCAAGGTAAACAGAGATAGTATCGTCGTCAATTTCACCATTGTCGTACAATTTAACCGTGACATCCTCCGAATTTATTAGCAGTGTTTGTATAAGATTGTTTTCCCTTGATCGCAGCAAATCCTGAGTCTTAGTATTTGGTTTTATGGTAAGATCTTTTTTGTCTTCAGGCCGTACCGGGTCTACTTCTACTTTTTTTACTGTATCAATTTTTGGTTTTACTAAGACAGTACTCTTACTTGTATTCCCGGAATTATTTTTAGTTGGATTATTGGCCGGCGGTTTTGTTACGGTCTTTGCTGTCGAATTGTTAACAGGCGGATTGGTTTTTACCAGCGGCGGATTATTGTTTACTGGGGGATTCTTTTTTCTTAAAAATGGCTCTACATAAAAATCTGATGTTATGACCTTTCTTAAGATCATCTTGCCGCCACCACAATCCTCACCTCTTTTTCTTCCACTAATTGAATCATTTTTTTCGATAACGCTGCTAAACGTTCCTTCTAAAAACTCTTCCTTGCCAGACTTTGCATAAGTAAGGAGACATTTTTGAATACAGGCCGAACTAGCAAGAGACATTTTTACTTCGATCGTTTTTATTTCCTGTACCAATGCGTTGCCCGAAGCGTTTGAATAATTACCGGTCATTGTGCATTTGCCATAGAAACGCTTATCCTGGTAAGAATAAGTAACACCGGATAAAGTGTTGTTCGATTGTTCCATCTGTATTTCAAAACGGTACTGCTCTCCATCGTCGGTAATAAAATATCCTCTCCAGATGCCAGTTATGTTCTGGGCAAATGAAAAAACTGAGAAAGCCGGTAAAAAGGTGAAAACGGTGAGTACAAATCTTTTCATGTTCCTTACTATCACGGTGTAAAGCTAATAAATAAGTTTATTCCTGTAAACCGCTTATACAAACGGATTGTTAATATTATTTAACTACTCAGCAATAAAAGATTGCACACCCCGCATTCATTGACATTCGGATTCAATAAAGTGTATGGACAAATAATGTTGCGCAAACGGCGAAACCGTCAATTAAAACTCGCTATTTGTAGTTATAATAATCCAAAAAAGTTCAGGAGGTTAAATGGATGAACGGAAGATAAGATGATCATCAAAAGACTTCGTTAGTTGAAGCGATGACTTTATTAACTAACTCTGTTTTTTCAAAGCTGCTCATCTGGATAAAATTGAAGTAAAGAAAGTATCGTTCCAGCCAGCCGGACTTTGATAAAACATATTTCCTCAATTGTTTATCATGAAATGCGATCTCCAGCGCATAAGACTTCCATTCTGTTTCACTGGCAGTCAATTTGAAAACAGGAAAAGTATTGTTCAGTATTTTAGTAAACTTCTCAATATTCTTCATTTTGGCTCTTGCATCAACATTTACAGGAGGATTGAACCAGTTATTTTTCCATAGGTAATTACAGATCTTTTTCTGCACCCAGTTCATGTTTTGCATCATCCGGTCTTTTGTAAACTTTGTACATAAGTAAGCAGAGCAGGGCATGTGCATCGAAATCAGCATTCTCCATTCTTCATCATCAAAGAGTTTCTTTTTGTTTTCATGAAACCATTCGATTTCTTCAGGGAATCTTCCTGATGCAAATGCAAGTAGCAGGTTATCCTGGAAATGTTCATCGGAACGGCAATCCTGCATATCATCATAAACCTGCATAGTACTGATAATATCAGGCCAGCCATTATAGTTTTTTTCAAAGCAATTAACCCTTTTATCAAATAGAACACATCGCAGTTCCAATAGATTCAATTGAATTGATTGATTCTTTTTTTCATGCCAGATCGTTGGAGGCATCATGTCTTTATGATACAACTGAACTGGTGTGTCCTTTACATCATGTATAAAAGTATCGAAACAGAGATTGCAACATTCTTTAATTTTGATTGCGGCCTTTTCAGCAATGGGAAGTATCATTTTAGACAGCCGTTCGTTCATAAGGCCTAGCAGGTCTTTCAATAGCTCATAAAATTCATCATAAGTGATCCCGTATTTCTCATTCTTAACTTCCCAAATGAACTCAGAAGTAATCTCATGAAGATCAAAACTGTATTCAAGTTCCGGGTATCCGTTTCCATTTTTAATAATATTTAAATAAAACTTGTTTCCATTATCCTTTAATAATTGCTGAACTGTTGGTTTCCCAATTTCGGTGCAAATGCCATCTATAAATTCATCTCCAAAAAGAAGAGCAAGACAAGTAAGATCTGCTAAAAATGTATTATTATAGTTTTTACTGAACGCTGGCTTACGAAACAAAAAAGTATTATAGGCAAACGAGCCTTTGCAGATATTATTCCATAGCTCAATAAAATGTGGAAGCTTAAATGCTTTTTTAAAAAATGAATGCCGGGTAAAAAAATAATTTCTTGATCGGACAGGCTGCCACAGGTACACGTAAAAATTGATGGGGGCAAACCAATGGGCAATTTCATCTTTCCAGTCGCTTATCTCACCCCTGTCTTTTACAATATATAAATGAGAATGTTTACCGGGAACATTTTTGCTTGTGCTGCTGCGATCTTGAAATGTGTAAGGATGTTTAAAGGACACGGTTAGCTTTATTTTAATCGGTGGAAACGAAATACAATATAAGGTTAATACTTTAAGATGCGAT
Organism: Chitinophagaceae bacterium; assembly: GCA_036005825.1. Classification (GTDB taxonomy): domain Bacteria; phylum Bacteroidota; class Bacteroidia; order Chitinophagales; family Chitinophagaceae; genus VBAS01. Next base: position 2,829 of record DASYQG010000633.1, read on the forward strand.
AATAAAAAAACTCTGGATGGACTTCGCTAAATTTGCAGCCTCGTAAAAAGAACGTTTAATGATCAATATTACATTTCCTGATGGCGCAGTGCGACAGTATGCGGAAGGCACAACTGCTATGGACATTGCAAAATCAATATCAGAAGGATTGGCAAGAAAAGTTATTGCGGCCGGTGTTAACGGACAGGTTTGGGATGCATCCAGGCCGATCAATGAGGATGCCTCGGTAAAGCTTTATACTTGGAATGATGCGGAAGGTAAAAATACTTTCTGGCACTCATCTGCACACCTGATGGCGGAAGCTGTTGAGGGAATGTTTCCCGGGGTAAAGTTTTGGGTAGGGCCACCGGTTGAAAATGGATTTTATTATGACATGGATCTTGGCGATAAGAAATTAAGCGAAGAAGATCTTGTAGCGATCGAGAAAAAGATGAATGAGCTGGCAAAAAAGAATAGCCAGTATATAAGGAAGGAAATTTCCAAAGCTGAAGCAGTAAAATATTTTGCTGATAAAGGCGATGAGTATAAACTTGACTTACTGCAAAATCTGAATGACGGCGAAATAACTTTTTATACGCAGGGAAATTTTACTGATCTCTGTCGTGGGCCACATATTCCAAATACAGGATTAATAAAAGCAATAAAACTTACCAATATCGCCGGCGCTTATTGGAAAGGCGATGAAAAGAATAAGCAGCTTACAAGATTGTATGGGGTAACGTTCCCGTCACAAAAAGAGTTGGACGAATACCTGGCCTTGCTAGAAGAAGCAAAAAAGAGAGATCATAGAAAATTGGGAAAAGAATTAGGCATTTATACAATGGACGATGATGTTGGTCAGGGCTTAATTATGTGGATGCCGAATGGTACAGTGTTAATTGAAGAGCTCGAAAAGCTTGCAAAGGAAACGGAAAATGATGCAGGATATAAAAGAGTAGTGACGCCGCACATTGCAAAAGAAAGTATGTATATCACAAGTGGCCACTTACCTTATTATGCAGATAGTATGTATCCTCCAATGGAAATGGAAGGGGAAAAATATTATCTGAAATCAATGAACTGTCCGCATCATCATAAAATTTATGCAGCCGAACCCAAAAGCTATCGTGACTTGCCTTATCGTGTTGCGGAGTATGGAACGGTTTATAGATATGAGCAAAGTGGTGAGTTGTTTGGATTAATGAGAGTTCGTTGCCTGCACATGAATGATGCTCATATTTATTGCACCAAAGAGCAATTTGAAGAAGAGTTCAGGGCGGTGAATGAGATGTACCTGAAGTATTTTAAAATATTTGGCATTGATAAATATGTAATGCGGTTATCATTGCATAGCGCTGATAAGCTTGGAAAGAAGTATGTAAATGAGCCGCAACTTTGGATAGAAACAGAGCAAATGGTAAGAGAGGTGCTAATTAATTCTAAAATACCATTTGTTGAAGTGCAGGACGAAGCGGCATTTTACGGACCTAAAATTGATGTACAGATCTGGAGTGTGATCGGCCGTGAATTTACATTGGCAACTAACCAGGTGGATTTTTCGCAGGGCCGTAGTTTTAAATTGGAATACACAACACCAGACAACCAGACCGAAACCCCATTGATCATTCACAGGGCACCGTTGGGAACTCATGAAAGGTTTATTGGTTTCTTGCTCGAGCACTATGCTGGCAAATTGCCGGTATGGCTGGCGCCGGTACAGGTAAAAGTGCTGCCGATCAGCGATAAGTTTTTGGATTATGCAAAGAGTGTAGCGGGTAAACTGAAAAAATCAGATATTCGTGCCGAGGTTGACGACCGAAACGAAAAAATAGGAAAAAAGATTCGTGATACTGAGTTAATGAGAGTACCTTATATGTTGGTGGTTGGTGAAAAAGAAATGAATGAAAATAAAGTGGCGGTAAGAAGACAAGGGAAAGGAGATTTAGGCGTAAAAGGAGTTGATGATTTTTTGGATGAGATTAAGATTGAGATTAAGGATAGAAGAGCTGAATAGAATTACAGAACGTACAAGAGTGCGACGCAACGGAAGATAAATAAAGTTGATGTCGCCGATAACATAAACACAATTATTAACTAAACAATTTAAATGGCAGTACAACAAGGTGGATTTAAGCCCGGTGGTGGCGGATTCAACAAACCTGGCGGAGCTGGTGGTGGCTTCAACAAACCAGGTGGTTTCAACAAAGGTGGCTTCAGAGGAAGATTTGTTCCCCGCAAAGAAGCTGAACATCGCATCAATAATTTTATAAGAGTGCCACAAGTAAGACTTGTCGGAGAAAATGTTGAAGTGGGAGTTTATGATACGCAGGCTGCATTGCGTATGGCACAGGACCAGCAACTCGACCTGGTAGAAATTTCTCCAACGGCTGATCCGCCGGTTTGTAAGATCATCGACTACAATAAATTCCTTTACGATAAGAAGAAGAAGGAAAAGGAAATGAAGGCCAAAAGCAAAACGGCCGAAGTAAAAGAAATTCGTTTTACTCCAAATACTGATGACCACGATTTTGATTTCAAAGCAAAACATGCTGAGAACTTTTTGAAAGATGGTAATAAGGTAAAGGCCTATGTGCAATTCAAAGGCCGTGCTATCCAGTTCCAGGAAAGAGGGCAGTTGCTTCTTTTAAAGTTTGCCGAAAGACTAAATGAGTTTGGAACTTTGGAAAGTATGCCTAAGATGGAGGGTCGTCGTATGCTGGCTATGTTTGCTCCGAAAGGCAAAAAAAAACCTTAGTGTAAATCAGATTTTAATCACACAAAAAATTAAAACCTAGCAATGAAAAAGATTTTCATAGCTATTGTATTGCTTACAGGAATAGCGATCCAATCAAAGAGCCAGGATTATACAGTTATTGCAAAAGAGTATTGTGATTGCTATAAAAAGCTAAAAGACACAATGGATGTGGAGTTTCGTGAGTTGTTGATCCGTGTTGCCAGGCAAACTGATATTAAAGCTGCATTCGCTAAAGAAATGAATAGCCTTGACGCTACGAAACAAAAAATGCTTGCGGATCAATTAGAAGCTCTTGGTTCAAGTATGGATTCGGAAAATACTGAAGCAGGTCGTTGTGGAATAGCATTGGATAAGAAATATGAAAAATATATTGAAACCGCTGAAAAGGAGAAGGATTTTACTATTAAGATGACAACAGAGTTGAAAAAGAATAAGAGCTGCGAATTTCTTTGGGCTGTTTCTGTATTTGCCATGGCATTTAGTGACGACGAAGATTAAATTTTAAATAACTGAATGTGGATATAGAGGTACTACGTTCCACTTGTTTGTCATTTCCAGCAGTTACAGAAGATGTAAAATGGGAATCCAATCTTTGTTTTTGTGTTGGCGGAAAGATATTTTGTATAGCTAACCTGGAGCCCCCACATACATTTTCTTTCAAAGTAACCGATGCCGAGTTTGATGAATTATCAGGATCTGATGGATTCAAACCTGCGCCATATCTGGCCCGTGCAAAATGGGTACTTGTCACTGATTCTTCGAAACTTAGCAGGAAGGATCTAAAAAAATACCTCCAACAGAGTTATAACCTGATAAAGTCTAAAATTCCCAAAAAGCAACGAAAAGATCTGGGTATAGATTGAGCTAATTTTTTTAAAACTTACTCTTGCCAGAACAGCATTCTGTCCTATCTTTGCGACCCCGAAATCAAACTCAATAGTTCTTTTAGATTTTGGGACTGATTCCTGAAGAGGTTCAACAAGATTCTGCCTTGTGGCGGAACACCTCAAGGGTTAATTTAAAAAGCATCTAAAATGCCTAAGGTAAAAACAAACTCCAGCGCCAAAAAACGCTTCAAAGTAACGGCTACTGGAAAGATCATGCATCAAAAGAGTTTTAAGCGTCACATCCTTACTAAAAAAACAAAAAAACGTAAAAGAGCACTTGGTCATGCAGGACTTGTAAATAAAGCAAACATGAACTTTGTAAAACGTTTATTACGTTTGAAGTAAGTAAATTGTAAATCTAAACTCTTAACTCTAAAATCATTCAGATATGCCTCGTTCAGTAAACTCTGCAGCAAGTAAGGCCCGCAGAAAAAAAATATTAAAGCAAGCCAAAGGTTATTATGGCAAACGTAAAAATGTTCTTACAGTTGCTAAGAACGTAGTTGAAAAAGGGATGACCTATATGTTCGTAGGTCGTAAGTTGAAAAAAAGAAATTATCGTCAGTTGTGGATCGCCCGTATCAATGCGGCATGCCGAGAAGAAGGCATCACTTATTCTGAGTTCATCAACAAACTTCAGAAGAAAGGAATTGAGCTGGATCGCAAGGTTCTTGCTGACCTGGCGATGAACAATCCTGAGACATTTAAGAACCTCGTTGCACAGGTTAAATAAAATTGGATCGCTTCAAATCTAAGCCGGCTGTGAATAATCATTGCCGGCTTTTTGTTTTTTATTCATTCAAACTTATACATTTGTTCCCGTTAAGGAATTTGAATACCTAATAACCCATTGAGTTTTTAATGAACAACACTTACCTCGATCTTGTAAAGCAAACTTTCAACTTTCCGCAGGAAGGATTGGAAGTGGAAGATGGAAACTTTTATTTCAACGGTCTTGACATGAAGGCGTTGATCGCCAAATATGGCACGCCAATGAAATTGACCTACCTGCCTAAGATAGGAATGCAGATCAAAAAAGCAAAGCAATTATTTGCTGCTGCAATAAAGAAACATAAATACGAGGGGAAATATAATTACTGCTATTGCACTAAAAGCTCTCATTTCAGTTTTATAGTGGAAGAAGCATTGAAACATGATATCCATCTTGAAACATCTTATGCGTATGATATCGAGATCATAAAAAAACTTTATGAGAAGAAAAAGATCACAAAAGATACCTATATCATTTGTAATGGATATAAACAAAAAGGATATACACGTCGTATCGCTAATTTACTGAATAGCGGCTTTACAAATGTGATACCTGTTTTGGATAATAAGGATGAGTTAAGAGAGTATGCAAAGAGTGTAAAAGGCCCATTTAAATTGGGAATAAGAGTAGCTGCAGAAGAAGAACCCACTTTCCCATTTTATACATCACGTCTTGGTATCAGGGCAAAAGATATTCTGGAATTTTATGTCGACCGAATCGAAGGCTATGAAAGCAAGTTTCAATTAAAGATGTTGCACATCTTTCTTAACAAAGGAATTAAAGATGATATTTATTATTGGAGTGAGTTGAATAAGATCATTAATCTTTATTGCCAGTTAAAAAAGATATGTCCGGAACTTGATTCCATAAATATTGGTGGTGGTTTTCCGATCAAACACTCTCTTGGCTTTGACTACAAATATGATTTCATGATCAATGAGATCGTTCGCAATATTAAGACCGCCTGTAAAAAAGCAAGAGTGCCGATGCCGCATATTTTTACAGAGTTTGGAAGTTTTACAGTGGGAGAAAGCATGGCGCATATCTTCAGTGTAATTGGGGAAAAAGTACAGAATGATAGGGAAACCTGGTATATGATCGATTCATCATTTATTACCACATTGCCGGATACATGGGGCATAGGAGAAAAGTTTTTGATGCTTCCAATAAATAAATGGGACCAGGAATATCATCGGGTGGTATTAGGGGGCATTACCTGCGATAGTCATGATTATTATGATTCGGAGGAGCACATCAATGAAGTGTTTCTTCCGAAGATCGTGAACGGTGAGCCGTTGTATGTTGGATTCTTTCATACAGGTGCTTACCAGGATCAGATCAGCGGATATGGAGGAATTAAACACTGTCTTATTCCTTCACCGAAACATGTAATAGTTGGGTATGATAAGAATGGAAAACTTACAGACTGGTTATATGCGAAGCAACAAACAGCGCAAAGTATGCTGAAGATACTTGGGTATAAATAGAAGAGGCCCTTTCTTCCAAACACACGGTTACAAAATTTCAAAGGGACATTCGTTTCATGCAATGCATGGTTAGGCATGAAAAGGCCTGGTATTTTAAAAGAACTTATTGCCGAACTCTTTTGGTTCTTGTTACTCCACGTTTTGTGGCATCTTTAGGTTGGCTTTTTACCACTTCTTTATTTTCAATAACAGGTGTTTCAGTTTTACTTGCTGTGTCTTTAGGTAATGTAGTTTTTTCTGTTTCATTGATTTCTTTACTTGCAAAATCTTTAATGTCTATACTGTCAGATGAACTTTCGCTATCAAATTGCATAAACTTCAATGCAGTGGCAGTGGAATCTGATCTTTTTTGAGGTATTGTTGGTTTAAATACCCTGGTTGAATATTCTTTTGCTACTTCACAGCTGGCTGCTGAAGCTACCAACAAAAGAATGATGACGACTTGAATGGCACCTGCTGATTTCATGGCTTTAAATTTTATTGATTAGAGGTTCGGTTTAATTTTTAGCCCTTCCATTTATTTTTTCCTCTTTGATATCTATAATCATTATCATCATTTCTGCCTTTATATTTCCAGTCATTGTATTCGTCTTCATCATATCCATTATCCTTTAAATATTTTTCATCAAGGTAAAATCTATCATCATATCCTTTCCAATACATATAACCATCGGGATTACGATAGTAATACCGGCCATCATTGTAGCGACCAATGATAATATCCGGAGTTCTGACAATTATTAAAGGATAACGGCGATAAGAGTATCCGTATTTTTTTTGTTGTCCGGGAGCATAAGGCCTTGCTGATCTACTTCCGTATACTTTTTTGGCCTGGCCCGGAGGAAGATTTTGAGAATTTGGATAATAAACTGGCGGTGGTGGTGGAGGCGGGTATGACGGATATTCTCTGGGCGGATATCGTCCTTCGTATACTGGTCTGCTGGATCGACAACTAACTGCAATAATTAAAATTGAAAATAAACTAACCATTTGTAGAATTTTGATCATTTTCATGTGCAGGATATTTACATTTATATGCACAATTCACTGTCCAAAAAAATCTAAAATATTTTAACATGAAACGAATTCTGATATTATTAACAGCAGCATTGGTTATTTCAACATTCACAAAAGCTCAATCGGCTCAAGATTCTGTTAAGGCAGTCGTCAATCAATTGTTTGCTGCTATGAAAAATATAGATGCTGCAAAATTGAAGGAGACTTTCGCTGATGGTGCCGTATTGCAGACAATCTCACGGAAACAGGACGGCTCTTTTTTTGTACAAGATGAAAAAGTTAATGATTTTGCTGAGAGTATAGGAAAAGCAAAAAAAGATTCCCTTGATGAGCAGATCGTCTTTGAAACAATAAAAATTGATGGTCCTTTGGCATCAGTTTGGGCACCATATAAATTCTATTATGCCGGAAAATTCAGTCATTGTGGAGTGGACTCTTTTCAATTAGTGCGAATTAATGATCGCTGGAAAATACAATTCCTGATTGATACCCGCCGAAGACAAGGATGCGAGTAAATTTAAAAAGAAACCCCACCGTAGAAACGGCGGGGTGTAAACCAAAACCAACTGCTTATGAGAAATATTTAGTAAGAACTGTTTATTTAATTGTAATATCTTTTGCTGCTTCTCTGACTTCCGCTTTCTTAGGAAGGTTTAATCTCAACACTCCATTGACGTAGGAAGCTTCGATTGCCGTTGCATCAATTTTATCATCAATTGTGAAAGAACGTTTAAAACTTCTATAGCTATATTCTTTGCGAATTTGCTTTTCTGTTTGACGATTTTCTTCATTCTTTTTTTCGGCTGATATTGTTAAAACATTGCCATCTACATTTACTTTAAAATCCGGTTTTTCAAAACCAGGTGCCACCACATCGAGAGAATAACCATTTTCTACTTCCTGGATGTTTACGGGCACATAGCCTTGTTTTGTCAGATAATTGTAACCATCATTAAGGACAACAGGCAATCCGCTGAAAAGTTCATCAACGATGTTGTCGAATGAACGGTTATAGTTCCGGTTGTGAAATTTTGAATGTGTCATAGTTTTATAGTTTAGTTTTTTAAGTTTTAATCGTTCCTTTCATTTCTTTCAAACCATATACCATGCCAGCGGAACCCAATTTTTTCTGACTCTTTGTACTATTTGAGTGATTTTATGAAGACATAATTTCCGAAATGAGAAATTTTTGCTGACAGTTTATCAAGCATCGTGTTTCCTTGAAATTCGGAACTCGTTTTTGATTAATTTTGTGGCTTAATAAAATAAGAAAAATGTATCCCGAAGAAATAGTAGTTCCAATGAAGGAAGAGCTCACAGAGCATGGCTTTACTGAGTTATTGACGGCAAATGAAGTAGATGATCAACTTTCTAAAGAAGGGACTACTCTTGTAATGATAAATTCAGTTTGCGGTTGTTCTGCAGGTTCTGCCAGACCCGGGGTTATTCTGGCTGTTTTAAATAGTGATAAAAAACCTGATCATTTAACTACAAGTTTCGCCGGTTTTGATATTGATGCTGTACGCAAACTTCGCGAACATTTATTGCCTTATCCGCCATCTTCACCAGCAATCGCATTATTTAAAAATGGGCAACTGGTTCATTTTATAGAAAGACACCAGATCGAAGGTCGTCCGGCGCAAATGATCGCCAACAATCTTATTAATGCGTTTGAGCAACATTGTAATTAATTGTTTCAAATAATTTAATTTGTTGGCTATTGGTTAATGCCGAAAAGGTTAACCTGTAGCCACAACTTCTTTTGTATATTCGCCCACACTATTTGAACCAACCAACAAGCAGCTAATGTATCCAAATCTTTATTATGCCTTTCGTGATCTTTTTCATGTGGAATGGCAGCCGCTTAGGTTTATAAACTCATTCGGTTTTTTTGTTGCTATTTCCTTTATCATTTCGGCGATTGTTCTCTCTGCTGAATTAAGAAGAAAGAGTAAACAGGGTCTTTTGTACCCAACAGAAGTGCAGGTCATGGTTGGTAAACCAGCGACTTTTATTGATCTTCTTCTCAATTTTTTACTTGGCTTTGTTCTTGGCTATAAAATTCTTGCACTATTTATCATGAATAAATCAGTGACTGACGATCCACAGGCATTCATTTTCTCAGATAGAGGTAGTTGGCCGGCAGGCATTGCTTTGGGATTGTTATTTGCGGGATTAAAATGGTGGGAAAAAAGAAAACAGATTTTAGAAAAACCGGAGCTAAGAAAAATAAGGATCTGGCCACAAGATAGAGTGGGGGAGATTACAATTTTAGCGTTGGTTTTTGGACTGGTCGGAGCAAAAATCTTTGATGCATTTGAGAACTGGGATTCATTTATCCAAAACCCAAGTTCTATTTTTTCTGCAGAAGGATTGACGTTTTATGGTGGGTTGATTTGTGCCGCATTAGCTATTTGGTGGTATGCAAAGAAACATAAGATCGGTTTCTGGCACTTAAATGATGCTGCGGCTCCAGCACTTATGCTTGCTTATTCACTAGGTCGTATTGGCTGCCAGGTGGCTGGAGATGGTGATTGGGGAATAGTTAATAACAGGCCGAAAC
>DASYQG010000634.1:0-3339 GCA_036005825.1 Chitinophagaceae bacterium
TCACTTCCACTATCACTTTTTTATTGGATGCTGGAATGCCCATAAAGTTCCCGGTATGTGTGGCGTGAAATTCCTTTCGGCTTGTTACACAATCGCCTTCGGCAATTTGATGCAAAATTTTAACCTTAAGATCCGGAAATCTTGCTTTCAATATTTCCTTAAAAAAATAGATCATCCCATCAGGGCCCGTAGACATCCCTGGAGGCGCAGCGTGGTTAAACACGTCATCGGCTACCAATTGGTTAAAAGATTCCATGTTACCATCCTCGATAACCTCTTTGTTGAAGCGGGCAACAATTGCTTTGTTTTTTTCTGTTATGCTGTTCATAAATGTGTTTTTAAAATGTAGGACAAAATTATCACCGCATTCTGCAAACACGCTTTAGACGACGGTTCAAAAACTATTGATAAACGTTCAATTGTTGTTGTTGAAATTCTTTTGGAGTAAGTCCGAAATTTTTTTTGAAGGATTGCGAAAAGCTGGAGTGGTTTTCAAAACCCAACTTGTAATAAACGCCACTTGGCTTTTCTTTATGATTCGCCAGTAAATTTTTTGCAGCTTCCATTCTCTTTTGCAAAATCCATTTGTTAGGAGGCATTCCATACAGTTTAAGAAACCTCCTTTTAAAAGTAGACAGGCTCGTATGACACAGGAAAGCCAGTTCCTCAAGGTTTAAAGGATTGGTGACATTGGTTTCTACTGCTTTTCTCAATTCAAAATCGTCTGTGTTCAGATTTGTTTGCGTTTGAAAAGACAAAAGTTTTTGAGGATAGGTTTCTAAAATATGCAGCAGGAGTTCCTCAAATTTAAGCAGCTTCATAGCAGGTGAAAGTCTAGCCCTAGATTGAAGAAGCAGGTCTAAAGAAGCAATATAATTGGAAACAAAACGATCTTTTTTGAAGGCGACGTAATGTTGGCCTATAATTTTCCCTTTATTCTTCAAAGCACTTATCAGGTGATTGTACTTGATAAAAAAATCGGAAAGTGTTTTGCTGTCAAAGAATAAAAGAATGGTTCTGAAAGCTTCTTTTCCAGTAGGGTCCATTGAAGCAACGCAATTGCCAGCCGACAGGAAATGAAACTCGTCAGACTTTATGTATACAGTTTTTTCTGTGAAATGCATGGTCTTCTCACCACTGATCACCAGGCTGATTGCATTTTTATTCAGCACACTTTTTCCTCTTGATGAACCAGTGGCCGTATAATCAAAAAAAGTAATTTCTTCCGATCGCTCTTCAGTTGATGAAAGTATATCTTCCGGCAGGTTGATGATAGCGTCTGATTTCATGATATCCACTCCCATATGACCGGGAATTTTTTCTAAAGTTAGCCAGATTGTTTTGTAACGAACAATGTTGGGAGATAGAAAATATTTTCCTGCATTATACCATTTTTAGTGTTCCAGTAACAGCATCTTTCTTTCATAGTAATTCGCAGCAACAACCCCTGCCTGCCGGCAGGCAGGGAAAAATTGAAATGCGTTTATTTATTCTGTTCAATTTACAATTTGAAATCATTAACTTTCTGTGTAAGAACGTGTGTAAAGCGGCGTGTTGCCTGCAAGCGTAGTTCGACACCCTAAAAAACTTTAACGGGCAAAAGATCACTAATTAATAAATGTATAAGATGAGAAATTTAATTTTCTTTATGCACACTTCACTTGATGGTTTTGTAGCAGGACCTAACGGAGAAATGGATTGGATTAAAGTTGATGAAGAAATGTTCGACTTTGTTGCAACGATGACAGATCAGGCTGACACCGCACTCTATGGGCGGGTAACTTATGAAATGATGCAAAGCTATTGGCCAAAAGCAGGTGAACAACCAAACGCATCTAAACATGACAAAGAACATTCGGCCTGGTATAACAAAGTTTCAAAAATCGTTTTATCAAAGACAATCAGTGAAAAAGGACTTGACAACACTGTAGTTATTAGCGACCAACTTGCAGACAAAATAAATAAAATAAAAAAACAGGACGGAAAAAATATTTTAATATTTGGAAGTCCCGGTGCTTCACAATCGTTATTAAATCAGGGACTAATTGACGAATTTTGGCTCTTCGTTAATCCAATTATATTAGGACAAGGCATGCCGCTATTTAAAGATATAACCGGGACGACTAAATTGAAACTTGTAGAGTCTAAAACTTTTGCATGTGGCGTAATTGCACTTCATTATGCAAAATCGTAAACAAAATGACCATTAATCTGGCATAATTACAAATAACATATTAACAGAAACATGAGAAAAATTATCGTAACAGCAAATGTTACTTTGGATGGGGTAATACAAGCAGCCATGGGATCTGAAGAAGATACATCAGGGGATTTTAAATATGGGGGTTGGAGTGCACTAAATGCTGATGCAATAAGTGGCAAAGCTGTACAAAAAGAGATGAACCAAACCGCAGATTATCTTTTGGGCAGAAAAACATTTGAGATTTTTGCTTCCTTCTGGCCTACTCATGCAAAGATGTGGCCAGGCATCAATGATGGTACTAAATACATTTTATCAAAAACGATTAAAAGCTCAGATTGGAAAAACACTGTATTCCTCGGAAGTTTGGAAGATATCAAACGGCTCAAAAATTCAGAAGGTTCCGATATTCAAGTTTGGGGCAGTAGTGAGCTTACTCACCTTCTTCTCGAAAATGGTTTGGTGGACGAACTACATCTCAGAATTTTTCCCATAATCCTTGGCAAAGGAAAAAAGTTGTTTGAAAACGGTACGGTTCCTACAGCATTTACCTTGGTCGAGAATGTTGTCACGCCCAAAGGAGTCATTATTACCTGCTACAAGCGAGCCGGAGAAATGTTTCCATCTGAAACGGCTCAAGGTTTAATTGATAAATATTTAAAAAGCTAAAAAATCAGACAACAATTAATTTTATATGAACGTACAAGATCAAATCAAAAAATATATTGCCAGTCAACCTGAACCAAAACGTAATGATATGCAAGAGTTACACCGGCTCACACTTCAGGTGTTGCCAGCATGTAAATTATGGTTCCTTGATGGTAAAAACAGCGAAGGTAAAATTGTTTCTAATCCTAATATCGGATACGGATCGCAAACCATTAAATATGCTGATGGAACAACAAAGGAGTTTTATCAAATTGGTTTGAGTGCAAACACAACTGGGATCTCTGTCTACATCCTTGGTATCGATGACAAGACATACTTAGCCAAAACGTATGGAAAAAAACTAGGCAAGGCGAGTGTGACAGGGTATTGTATTAAGTTTAAAACGCTGAAAGATATAAATAGTAATGTACTTGAAGCGGCAATACGATATGGGCTTGAGAACAAGTAAACTTCTAAGTTGGTTGCGACAC
>DASYQG010000635.1:0-8531 GCA_036005825.1 Chitinophagaceae bacterium
GGCGGGGCATGATCATGGTCTGCAATTGATACGGGATAGTAGTTATTATATAGTGAGCGGCGGCGGCTCCAAGACAAACAGGGTTTCACAGGGAAAGAAAAGTTTATATGCAGAACGGGCAAGAGGATTTGCCGTAATGGAAGTGTCGACAAACAAAAATGTTACCGTTTCATTTTATACAGTTACAGATTCAGTAAGAAATTCTTTTGGAACTACATTGCTTAATTTCTCTTCTGTTCCTGAACCAACCGGTGATTCCGCTAAACGGGAAGTAAACATACCGAACCTGCAATACAAGGATACGTTTACAATTTCTGCAAGTGAGAAACACCCGCCGGTCAAAGGTTTTAAAAAATCTATTCTTGGTCAGAACTATCGTCCGGAATGGTCGGCACCGGTTAACATGAAAGTTTTTAATCTCAAAAAAGAACGGGGTGGTTTTGAAATGAAAGGACTAGGTGGCAGTGTTCAAACAAGATCACTACGCTTACAGGATAAAAATGGAAAGGATTGGGTCTTACGTCCCCTTGATAAAATTCCAACCGGGGCTTTACCACCGGAATTCAGAAGTACTATAGCACCGGATCTTATCAGGGATCTTAACTCCGCATCGCATCCTTATGCGGCCCTTACTGTTCCCGAATTAGCAAAGGCCCTGGACATCGTAGTTCCTCACCCGGAATTATTTTTTGTGCCCGATGATCCTGCTCTTGGATTTTATCGTCCATATTTTGCCAATAAGGTTTGCATGTTGGAAGAAAGAGATGCATCCTTTAAAGCATCAGAAACAAAAAGTACGGCAAAGGTGCTTAATCAACTCATCGAAGACAATGATCATAGAGCTGATCAGTTTGCAGTGTTAAAAGCAAGATTACTGGATATTGTCATTGGCGATTTTGACCGAAATATGGATCAATGGAAATGGGCAACAACTGACACCGGCAAAGGAAAATTATATTTCCCGATTCCACGCGACAGGGACGAAGTATTTTTTAATTCTGACGGTTGGTTATTAAAGAGAAGCAGCAAAAACCTTTTGCCTTTCCTGGTGGGTTTCAAAAAAGATATTCCGCATGTAAACTGGTTTAACTATACCGCAAGAGACTTTGACCGGATTTTCCTCACTGATCTTGATGAAAAAGATTGGAAAGAAACGATTACTAAAGTACAACAGGAGCTTACTGATAGTGTCATAACAAAAGCAGTAAAAAAATTACCGAAGGAAATTTACCCCATAGATGGTAAAACGATCGAAGATAAACTTATAAGCCGAAGGAATGCATTGACAAAAGCGGGAGAAACTTATTATCGTTTCATTTCAAGAGAAGTAAACGTGGTTGGCAGTAATCAAAAAGAGTATTTTAAAGTAAGCAATCATGGCGAGGGCTTACAGGTAAGAATGTATGCAAGAGCGGAAGGCAACGATACAAGTTTTATGATGTATGACAGGATCTTTGAACCATCCAATACCCGTGAAATAAGATTGTATGGCCTTGGCGAAGACGACGTTTTTGATGTAGATGAAAATGCAAAATCAAGAATTAAGTTACGGGTCATTGGCGGAAAAGGAAATGATACATTTAATATACGTGGAAATGTAAAGAACCTGATCTATGATATGAAGGTAGAAGGTAATTATGTCCAACACGGCAGCCATACCAAAAATCGTTTTTCAAAAGATCCGCCCGTAAACTCTTATAGTATTCTTGGCTATAAATATAACACCAGTGAATTTCCAAGAATTCAGATCGGCGCTAATTCTGATGATGGCTTTATACTTGGTGCAGGTTTTGCAAAACGAACTTATGGTTTTAGAAACGATCCCTATGCCACTGATCAGAAGTTTGATATTTATCATTCATTCAAAACCGGCAGCTACCGTTTAAAATATGATGGAGAATTTAATCATATCACGCATAATATCGACCTGCTTGTTAAAGCAAAACTGGGTTTACCGGATATAATTAATTTTTTTGGCTTAGGGAACACAACAAAAATCGCCGATGATAAAAGTTATGATTTTTACAAAGCACAATTCAAATCAACCGAGTTACAATTATTAGTTCGTCAACGTGTTTTTGAGAAAATGCAATTGATAATAGGACCATATTTTTACAATTATTCAAATAAGTACGCTGATAATGCCGATGGAATTTTGGGTAAATCTTCATTAGCTAATCAGCACCTTGATTCAGCGGATATCTATTCCGATAAAACATACCTGGGTGCCAGGTTGGCAATGAAGTTTGATAACAGGAACAACTTAGTTTTTCCGACCCGTGGTATATTTTGGGACAATGAATTTGTGTCCGCCGCAGGTCTTACAAAAACCAGCAATACATTTACAAAGCTTAGTTCTGATATGACGATCTATGCAAGCCTCACTGATCCTGCAAAGCTTATAGGGGTTGTTTCTTTTGGTGGAAGCAGGATCTTTAGTAAGTCATTTGAATTTTTCCAGGCAGTGGATATCGGTAACAATAATTTACATGGCTTTCGGGCTAACAGGTATCTTGGTAAATCGTCTTTGTATGGCAGTACGGAATTAAGGTATCGGCTATTCAATTTGAAATCTTATCTCATTCCGGGTCCTGTTGGTCTTACGGGATTCTTTGATATAGGACGGGTTTGGTTAGATGGTGAAGATTCCAAAGTATGGCGCAAGGCATACGGAGGTGGATTTTACTTTATTCCATTTAATAAATTTATGGTCACGGGTTCAGTTGGATTCTCTGGAAATGAAAACATGTTCAATTTTGTTTTGGGAACTAAAATAAACCTTAGCTATTGAATAGTTGGAAATGGCAAATCTTTTTTAAACAAACAAAACAGTTTGATGGCCGAATAGTTGCTACTTATAATCCATGAGTATTTCAAGACTAATAGTGCCAAGCGGATCGGTAGTAAATAAACGCAGATTACCCATTATTATAATTATTGCATTAAGCTGGACACTTGCCGACTTTATCCTTTTCCTTATCCAAATGAGCACGGACTCTTTTGCATTTAAATACCAGGAACCCGGCTCGAATACTTTCAAGGCAATCCTGTTGCGTGAATTGAATGTATTGCTGGTAAGTTTTATAATTGGTTTTTTGCTTATCTCTGTATTAAGAAGATTTTTTCGGGGTTATTCGCCCTGGCTCCATTTTGTTCTTAAAACCGTGATCCTTATAGCAGCGGGCCTGGTCATGAGCTTTTTGATCTATATATCTTTTGAGTTAATAATAAGGCATCGCTCTTTAGATGCAGCATTAGATAGATTTCTGCAAAACACTTTCAGAGCACAATGGATAATACCAAAGATGGCTGAGTGGACCGTTTTATATATATGGACACAACTGGCTATCGAAGTAAATGAAAAATATTCCCCAGGTGTTTTTTTAGCAATTTTCTTGGGGAAATATTTGCGCCCACGGGAAGAATCAAGAATAATTGTTTTTATAGATCTGCGTAATTCCACGCCGATAGCAGAAAAATTAGGAAACAATTATTTTGAGTTTATCCGTGATTTTATTTTTTGCATTTCTGCCGGTATCATGGAACATGATGGACGGGTTTATCAATACGTGGGAGACGAGATCGTTGCCTGGTGGCCCAGCTCAAAAGCAAATGCAAAAAAGGCCATAAATTCATTAATTGAGTCAAGAAAAATTTTGAATATAAATAACAATGTTTTTACAAATAACTATGATATTGTTCCTGAATATAAGGCGGGCATGCATATGGGTACGGTTACTGTCGGGCAGGTGGGTATATCAAAAAAAGAATTGGTGATGAGTGGAAACACTATTAACACGGCATCAAGAATACGAAGTGCCTGCACCGATCTGAATCAAAAATTTTTGGTGTCAAAAGATATAATTGATATACTTGAGATGAAAGATTGGCAAAGTGAAAGCATGGGAGAAGTCGATCTGAAAGGCAAAAATGAGAACATTGAATTATTTGCTTTAAAAATCTGATCGTTGCTTACTGCATGAATACAGAAGTAAAAAAAAGGCAAACCTGGCTCTCAATTTTTACAATTGAGTTTTTGGTTGTATTGTTACTGCTGCTGGCAATGATCGTTTTCATTTTTGCCGCCCGTGAAATTTTTGTCTTAAAGAATTTTGTTTTTGACGAAGATGTTTTCGATACATTACGCCCTTACATTACTCCAGGCCGTACCCGCTTCATGAATTTCATCACCTTCTTTGGCAAGCATGATGCATTGATCCCGTTAAATATTTTATTGATCGGCTATTTTCTTTATAAGAAAAAAAGATGGTTTGCCATTCGTATCGCCGCACTTGCATTGAGCAGTCTTCTATTAAAATTTATTTTGAAATTATATTTTCAACGTGCAAGACCTGATATTCCTGTAATTGAAAAAGTGGATGGCTATAGTTTCCCGAGCGGGCATGCATTGATCGGCGTGGTCTTTTATGGACTTGTCATCTTCGTTATCTGGCATGAGATAAAGCAAAAATGGCTGAAAATATTATTGACCATCTTCTTTGTGTTATTTATTCTTTTGATCAGCTTTAGCAGGATATACTTAAGAGTTCATTATGCCAGTGATGTTATTGCCGGCCTTGCCGTTGGATTTATATGGCTGGTATTGTCTCTCAACTTCATTCATCGCATTGAGAAAAAATATATCGCAAGAAGAGCATTAAAAGCAGAAGGACTTGAGAAATGAAATGATCATTTATTCTGCCAGCAATTAGCTTATGGCATATAATTAAATTTCAACAATTCAGCTTTAGCACCAACTCCTTCGTTTGAGATAAACATTTCTCCATTACTTTTAAAAGTTAAACCTTCGGCCTGGGGAAATAATTTCCTTGACAGCATATATACACCTTCTACATTACCATCCATATCTGCGATAACTAACTGATTGCTGGCGGAAGAAAGTATAAAAAGTTTTTTAAGTACAGGATGTATTCTTGCCGCTGATGGCTGAAATCTTGACGTTTCCCGTGGTGAAAGCTCCTTCACCTTTGCTACATCAATTGAATAGATCGGCTTATTTACAAACCCGATGGAGTCAGGATAATACGCATAGGCACTTACCAGTTTTTTATCATCACCGGCACAATTTTTACAAAGCATGATCAGCGCATTTCTTTCCGGATCGTAATAAAGAGTTTCGAAATCAACCTGACCTGACGATTCTATTTTACCAAGATCGAAGGACTTTTGGCTGCCCGCACTATCAGTAACGATCTTATAAAGCATGCCATCGCTTCTTAAAACGTAGATATCATTTTTTGCGATAGCGATATCCTCATAGTCGCCTTTTGATGTACTGAATTGAAATTCTTTTATAATCCCGGCGTTATTTTTGTCGAGGTAAAAGATCGTTCCTTTTTCATCATTATGTGCAATAAATTCATCTTTATGATTATCCCATACAACCCCTGAGATCTCCTTAATTTTTAAATCAAGCTTCATTCGCAATTCCTGGGAAAAATTATAATGAGGCGGCGACTTATAAATAAATTTTTTAGGCTTGCAACTAATAAGGAAAACAAAAAGAAAACATGAAATATAAAATGGCCCGGCTAATAATTTAAATCTTTGCATCTCTTATCTTTAAGTAAATTTATAAAATTATATCTTTATAACATGACCGAAGAACAATTCAGGATATTATCTGCAGCCCAGGATTTTGTTACCGATCTTCTCATTAATAAACTCGATAAATCCATCCATTTCCACACATTACAACATACCCAGGAAGTATTGACAGGAAGTGAAACGATGGCTGATTATTACCACCTGGAAGATGAAGATCGCTTTGCCCTTATGCTGGCATCTTGGTTTCATGATACAGGCTATACTGGCGGCAAGGCATTGGGACATGAGAACGTTAGCATTGAGCTGGCGACAAAATTCTTAAATGAACATAAAGTACATCAGCAGGTTATTAATAAGGTCATTGGTTGTATCACCGCGACCCGCTTGCCACAAACGCCACATACATTGATCGAACAAATAATTTGTGATGCAGATCTTTTTCATCTTGGCACCAGTGACTTTAAGGAAAAAAACAGGCTGCTTCGTGAAGAACTGAATGATTTTGGCAACCTGGATCTGTCTAAAAAAGATTGGAGAAAAAAAAATATAGAGTTCCTTTCAAAACATACTTATTTTACTTCCTATGCAAAGGAACATCTTGATCCATTAAAACAAATATACCTGGACGAACTAAACAAAAAGGCAGGTGTTGAAGAAAAGGTTGATAAAAGACAGGCCAAAGATCCTAAGGATTCAAAAGACCCCAAACCTGCATTAGTGGTCAAAAATGAAAAACCAAAAGATAAGGGGCTTAGCTCAGAGGAGCAGAAAAAACTGGATGATGTAAAAAAGAAAAAAGAAAAGGAATCACAATCGGAAAGAGCAATATCAACTGTTTTCAGAATTGTTGCACAAAGCCAAAATAACTTAAGCCAGATGGCCGATTCAAAAGCCAACATTTTGATTTCTGTAAACTCAATTATTTTATCAATTGTAATCGGTACGGTATTTAAAGATCTGCTTACCGATAGTAATCTGCAAATTCCTGTTGTTATTTTGGTTACCGTTTGTGTGCTGGCAATTGTATTCAGCATTCTTGCTACCAGGCCCAACGTTACTTCCGGCACCTTCACAAAAGAGGATATTGCCGATAAAAAAACCAATCTTCTGTTCTTTGGGAATTTTCATAAAATGGGTTATGGTGATTATGATTGGGCGATGACAGAAATGCTGGCTGATAAAAATTATTTATACAGCAGTATGATCAAGGATACTTATTTTCTCGGCATTGTACTGGCAAAAAAATATCGTTATCTCCGTATTGCCTATAATATATTTATGTACGGTCTTATACTTGCAATGATCGCATTTACAATTTCATTCCTGTTACCAGGAGCCACCGAAATGTACGGTGCATAGCCACAGTAACGTTTCATTTCGGAAGATGTGCTATAAGCTCCACTTCTAGTTTTGCAACTGCCATAAAAAGTCTTGCTACTCCCATCCATGTTGCAGCAGGGAAATCGCCTTTATAAAAAACTTTGCGGGCATCATTATATCTTTTCATGGCCTCCCTGTTCGTAGTATATAAATTCTCTTACCACGTTTTGAAATGTAGCACCAAAACTTTTTAACGATCTTTCTAACGACTGATACACTCTTGTGATCCCTTCAGGAGTTACCTCTCTTGCTACGGCACCAGAGATATAAAGTAAATTTTCAACTTTTACCACTTGTACATACCCTGCACTTGTGTCCTGTTGCAACGCATTACCCCAATGCCATTTTTCTTTTTTGTATATCATTATTCTGTGCAGCAATCTTTGTATTTACTAAGAAGATAAAAATTACAAAAGAAGCTATGGTATAAAATTTTTATTTCATATAGAATTATTTTAACTAAAAATAAAAAATCCATCCGCAGCTACGAATGGATCCCGGTTAATTATAGTTAAAGTGTTTAAAGATATTTTCTTAACTCTTCTACCAATTCAGTTTTTGTAATTGGAATACCCATGATCTTATTGTAACCTTTTGCGTCTACAAAATAAACATCACGAATAATTTTTATAAGCTGTCCATTATTGATCTCCGGAACTATTACGGTTTCATAGTTTCTTAAGATCTCGCCAAGATTTTTTGGGAATGGGCGCATATAACGAAGATGGGCATGTGCAACAGATTTCCCTTCCGCTAATAATTCAGTCACGGCACTTTTTATAGCGCCAAATGTAGAACCCCAACCTAACACAAGCACTTTTCCTTTTTCAGGACCGTTATCAATTTCTTGTAAAGGAATATAGTCAGCGATCTTATCAACTTTTGCTTGTCTTGTTTTCACCATGTGCTGGTGATTATCGGGATCATAGCTAACATTACCGGTAACATCTTGTTTTTCCAAACCGCCGATACGATGCTCAAGTCCCTTGCTACCAGGAATAGCCCATGGACGAACAAGTTTTTCATCTCTTTTATAAGGCATCAATTGTTCTTCGCCTTCATCTAAAGTAGTTTTGAATTTCACTTCTATTGCAGGCAGGTCTGCACTCTTTGGAAAACGCCATGGTTCTGCGCCATTGGCAATATAACCATCACTTAAAAATATTACCGGCGTCATGTGCTGCACAGAAATTCTTACCGCTTCATAGATAGCACTAAAACAATCTCCGGGTGTACTTGCTGAAACAATTGGCATTGGGCATTCGCCATTTCTTCCATAGTATGCCTGCAACAGATCAGATTGTTCTGTTTTTGTCGGTAATCCGGTTGAAGGACCGCCGCGTTGAATATTTATAACAATCAAAGGAATTTCGAGCATCACTGCAAGACCCATGGCTTCTGCTTTCAATGCAATACCCGGTCCGCTTGATGTTGTGATACCAAGACTGCCACCGTAAGCAGCACCAATCGCAGATGTGATCGCGGCGATCTCATCTTCCGCCTGGAAAGTCTTTACACCAAAATTTTTATACTTAGCAAGATCATGAAGAATATCTGAAGCCGGAGTGATAGGATATGAACCG
>DASYQG010000636.1:0-9399 GCA_036005825.1 Chitinophagaceae bacterium
GCTCATCACATTTGAAAAGGCCATGGTCATGTAAGCTAATATGAACATGAGAATGATATAATGAACCTTTATGTTTCGCATTTGTTGTGCATAGTGCTCCAATAAACCAGAATTCTGCAACGCCATTCCAAGTGATAATCCGCCGGCAACCAATAAAAGTGTGTCCCATGGAAGCCCCTGCACATCTTTATTTTTTAAAACACCAGTAAGTGTAAGGAATACAAGAGGCACTGCTGAAACAGCACCGACTTTTATTCCATGTATTGTTGTTGTCAACCATAATAAGACGGTTACGATGATGACAATTAAAACGATCATCCGTTGTGTTTTCTCTTCTTTTGTTTTTTCAGTTTTATCATCCTGTAAAAAATCGAGTGAGATCGGGGTGTTGTCTTTCATGAAAAGTTTGATCAGCACAATACAACTGATGGCGGTAAGTGCCAGGGCAAGAGGAAATCCATAGATCATCCAGTCAAGAAATGTTATATTGATGCCAATATTTTCCAATGCACCCACTGCAATAAGATTTGGAGGACTCCCAATAATGGTACCCATACCACCGGTAGTTGCTGCAATAGGCACACCCAATAATAAAGCTTTCGATATCCCCGATTTATTTCCAAGGGAATTTAAAAGCGGCATGATCGATGCAACCACCATGGCTGTTGCTGCTGTATTTGACATCAGCATCGAAGCGATCATCGTAGTTGTCATTAAGCCGATAAGCAACTTTCTTGGACTTGACCCGGAAATTTTTAGTGTAAATCTGAATAAGGCTACATCCAGCTTGGTTTTCGTCATGGCAGCAGCCAGGAAAAAGCCACCGAGCATAAGCCAAATCACACTGCTGGAAAAAGTAGTGACATACCTATCAATTTTTTCAGGTGACGGATTAAGGCCTTCATTTCCGAGCATAAAAACAAGGTAGGCGATAATTAAAATGCTAACTGCAAATGGAGGAACTGCTTCTGTAAACCAGAGTCCCATGGCAAAAAATAAAATAAAGAGAACATATACTTGCGTGGTGGTAAATGAAGGTTCTTTAAGTAATAAGGTTAATATTAAAGCAACAACAAATGAAAGCAGGAAATAGAGAAGTGATTTGGATTTACCTCCAATGGTTTTCAGATTATCAGTCATAGCAGTGAATTAACTTTATTAAAGATGGCTAATGTAATGAAAAGAAAATTGAATAATCCTGACCAGTGCTACTCCCGTGAATTATTGATCTTTCACTTTCATCGGGAATAAGTGCCAGGTATATTTCAAATTACTAAAGTAAGTTGGGGAATAAAAATCAATATCGAATGAATTAAATTTGATAAATGAAATTCCATAAACATGTTATTGTTGTATAGTAAAGGCATTTTTGGAAGCAAATTAAATTCTTATTAAAATGAAAATAAAGAATGATCC
The DNA here is from genome assembly GCA_036005825.1 of Chitinophagaceae bacterium. Classification (GTDB taxonomy): domain Bacteria; phylum Bacteroidota; class Bacteroidia; order Chitinophagales; family Chitinophagaceae; genus VBAS01. Next base: position 1,417 of record DASYQG010000636.1, read on the forward strand.
ATTTAAGATCGCCGAAATGGAAAAGGAAGAGGCCAGAAGAAAAAAAGAAATTGCCAGGATGGAAAAGGAAGAGCTAAAGAGGACACTTGAAGCGTATAAAAAAGAATTTAACCTTGAAAAATACCGAATTGTTTTAGAAAGATTACAATTGAACTGGTTACAATGGAACATAACGTGTATGGTACTTGGTTTTGGGATCTATAAATTTTATTATTCAAGAGTTATTAGTGGAGTAGATCCGATCGGGGATACTATTAACGGTTGGCATATTGGAATTATCTTGATTTCCGTGGGGCTTGTATCGTTACTGGCAGCTACCGTTCAGCATAAAACAAATGTTACAAAATTGAAATTACAATTTGAAGCAATGCAGTATTCCATATCATTGCGTGTCTCTTATTTCATCCTCGTCTTCTCTGTATTCATGTTGCTGTTAGTGATCTTTAAAGGATGAATTCTTTTTTATAAGCTGCAGAATTGTTCCTGATCGGTGAATTCGGACATACAATGATTTTAAATCGTACATTAGCAATACTCCTCTAACAAGGTTGCATTTCGGTTCATTAAAAAACCAAAAACCATGACAAGCGAAAAAATTTTTGCGATCGCATTAATGTTTCTTATTCCCTTTGTTTCAGTGTTGATCCCGATCTTGCTTGGCCAGTGGTATGGACAGTACCGTAAAAGGAAGACAGAAGAAGTACAGCATGCGCCTGTTGGTTCAGTTGTTGGCGCAGCATTCGGTCTTCTTGCTTTCATGCTTGCCATTACGTTTCAAATTGCAGCCAATCGTTATGATATGAGAAAGCAATTACTGTTGGAAGATGTTACAAACATAAGAACGGGCTACCTGCGGGCCGGCTTAATTCCTGAACCATACAGATCCAATACTAAAAAATTTCTTATTGAATATGTAAACCTGCGGGTTGATCTTGTAAACGATCCTTCTAAACTAAACGCCGGACTTTCCCGCTCACAGCAAATACTTGATTCTTTATGGAAGTATACGGAAGCGCTGGCAGAACAGGATCGAAGCTCGGAAATTTATTCGCTATACACTACTTCTGTAAATGACATCATCGATTCTTATAATCAGCGGGTAACTGTGGCTCTTCAATATCGTATTCCAGGTGCAGTTCTATTTGTATTATTTATTATTTCCTTCGTTTCTATGTTTTTGCTCGGGTATCAATTCGGAATTTCAGGGAAAGGAAATTTAAGACTCATTATTTTATTATCGCTCATTTTTGCGATCGTCATGTTTTTAATTTTAGCACTTGATCAGCCTGATAAAGGGCTTGCTACTATCGATCAAAAACCTATGATCACACTGCAAAAACAATTGCACAGCTGGTAAAACTCATGACAATACTTAAATGTTCTTTTCTGTGTTTATCGGGATTAATGAACGATATTATCAAGAACTTCCAGCAATAATTTACTTATGTTAACGTAAAATAGATTTGCGTACATTTAATTAATTCTTACTTTTTTCTCAATCAAAAACTGCTTTCGATTTATTCAAATTTTATTTATGAAACTAAAAACCAAATTGACATTATTCTTTATTGCCATCATTGCAACATTTTCTTTTAGCTGCAATGAACAACAAACAAAAACAGAAACAACAGAACCAGTCACAGCATCTGGTGAACCTGACCGCACTGTATTGCCCATTAAAGAACCAAGCTATCCTGATGACACTACACTGGATGCCCGTAACGCAAAAGCGCCTGCCCGTTTTGAAGTAAAGGCACCAGCTAAGGCGCCCAATATCGTCATTGTGTTAATTGATGACCAGGGTTTCGGAGTGCCAAGTACATTTGGCGGCCCGGTAAATACTCCGACATTAGATAAACTTGCAGCAAGCGGTTTAAAGTATAACCGTTTTCATACAACAGCCCTTTGTTCGCCTACCCGTGTATCACTTCTTACCGGGAGAAATCATCACTTAAATAACGCAGGTGCTGTGATGGAATTGGCAACTGCTTTTCCGGGCAATACAGGTGTTCGCCCGAATGGAATAGCTCCTTTGGCAGAAATGCTGCATTTAAATGGCTATAGCACTGCTGCTTTTGGGAAATACCATGAAACAGCACCGTGGGAAGTTTCTGTTTCAGGACCATATGATCGTTGGCCAACTCATTCTGGTTTCGATCATTTCTATGGCTTCATTGGAGGAGAAACCAACCAATGGTCGCCTGCTGTTTATGACGGTGTAACGAGGGTAGAAGTGCCTCACGATCCAAATTACCATTTCACAACAGATATGACCAACAAGGCTATCAATTGGGTGAGCGCACAACAAGCCTTAACGCCTGACAAACCATTCTACATGTATTTTGCAACGGGTGCCACCCATGCTCCTCATCATGCACCAAAAGAATTTATTGAAAAATACAAAGGAAAATTCGACCAGGGATGGGATAAGTTGAGAGAAGAAACCTTTGAAAGACAAAAGTCTTTAGGTATAATTCCAAAGGATACAAAACTCACTCTCCGTCCTAAAGAAATACCGTCATGGGATTCTCAAACTCCGGATCAGAAAAAATTGTTTGCTAAACAAATGGAAGTGTATGCCGGTTTTGCAGAACATACCGATTATGAAGTGGGAAGACTGGTCCAGGCACTTGAAGAAATGGGTGAATTAGATAACACACTCTTCCTATATATAGCAGGCGATAATGGAGCCAGCGCCGAAGGAGGGCCTGAAGGAACCTATAATGAAAATCTGGCTCTTAATGGAATCATCGGTAAGGCAGATCAAATGATGAATCATATTGACGATTGGGGTAGCCCGAATACATTTCCTCACTATGCAGTTGGTTGGGCACATGCCTGTAACACTCCCTTTCAATGGACCAAACAGGTTGCCTCACACTTTGGAGGCACACGCAACGGGTTGGTTGTGCATTGGCCCGGGGGAATAAAAGCCAAAGGTGAGGTACGTTCCCAGTTTACGCATGTAACAGATGTTGCACCAACTGTATTGGAAGCAGCAGGCTTACCTTTTCCAAGATCTGTAAACGGAACTGAGCAGATACCATTCAGCGGTACTTCTTTTATGTTCTCCTTTGATGATGCAAAAGCTGCCGACCGGCACACCACACAATATTTTGAAATGTTTGGTAACCGTGGTATTTACGATAATGGATGGGTTGCCTGTACACGGCATTCAACGCCCTGGGTTCAGGAAGCTCTTCCAAAGTTGAAAGATGATGTTTGGGAATTATACAATGTAAATGAAGATTTTTCAGAAGCAAATAACCTGGCAGCAACAAATCCAGGGAAATTAAAAGAGCTCGAGGAAATTTTTAATAAAGAAGCCATTAAAAATCATGTTTTCCCGATTGATGATCGACGAGTTGAACGTTTCAATGCTGAAATTGCCGGCCGGCCTGATTTAATGGGTAAACGGACTTCTTTAACACTTTATGAAGGCATGACAGGAATTACAGAGAACACATTTATTAATAATAAAGTTAAAAATTACTCAATTACAGCTGAAGTTGAATTGAAGGATGGCAACACCAATGGCGTTATCATTTCCCAGGCGGGCAGATTTGGAGGTTGGGTATTATATATGAAAGGTGGAAAAGTGCACCACGAGTATAATTTCTTCGGGTTGGAAAAGACGAATATAGTGTCATCACATACGTTGGCTTCTGGCAAGCATGAAATAAAATATGAATTTATCATTGATGCCCCAAAGCCGGGATCTGGCGGCAAATGTATTTTATATGTTGATGGTACGAAGGTAGCCGAAGGTTATATTCCCAAAACCGAAGCGTTTCTTTACTCGGCTGATGAAGGAGTGGATGTTGGTATGGATAATGAAACCAATGTATCTAACGACTACAAAGAAGGAGAAAATAAGTTTACCGGTAAGATCCGTAAGGTTGTTGTTGATACGAAGCAATAAAAGAAAAAAGTTAAAACAGCAGGTTAACTAGCTTACAGTTTTTACCCCGGCAATTATTTATAAAACAACGGTCATTATTCAAAAACAATTGGATGATGACCGTGGACTTTTTCAAAAGATCTATTAAAACAAGATGAGTTCAATAAAAATTAATAGATTGAATGCTGGTTAAAGAAGTTTGAGGTATAAAGCGATTATATAATTAACGTTTTGCGAATGCAGGGTTGAACCGCTTCCCAAATCCATTGTTAATTACAAACATTGGGTTAAAGAGTAAGACAAAAACTTTTTCAAAAAAATTAAAACCATTTCTGCGCATCATCATTGTCAGCTGGTGTGTCGTTTCGCCGAGTAAGGATCCCACGACAGGTGTAATAAAAAGATCCTGCGCACTTGGTTTTTCAGCCATCCCTTCAATAAAGTATTCCCAGATAAATGACTGTGCAGTGGAGAAAAGAAAAGAATGAAAGCGGCTTGCATTCTGACTTCTTAATGCATTGTAATAATAAGATCCTGCGATCGGGTGACCAATATAATTCAATTGCCAGTCATCGTGGTCCCAAACTGGCAGGTTTGTAAATGACCGCTTCATGTTGCGCCAGGCATCCTGTGCCCAATGATTAGACCATTTAGTTACCTCCTTAGGCATAAGTATCAAAGTGACCATACCAACCACTTCAACTCCCCCGATAAAAAGTTCAGCACGTCCAATTTTTTTCCATACTCCTGCATGCTCATTTCGCAACATTGGGACAGTTGATTGCGTGGACACAGAAGAGTCGCGAAGATTTATTACAGCGATGTTGAAATTGGTTTTATTACTAGGAATTACTCCTGCTTCAGTTCTAATATCTATATTTTGAAAGTTGATCCTGGAGGTTGAAAGTTGTTCCTGGACGCGGTTCAATTTAAGATCTGAAAATTTGTTGAGATAAGAGGTCGTAATTTGAAACTGATCCCCGGCATGGATTGAATTAATATTCCCGGATGAAAGAGATTTCCATTTTGAACTTTGGTAGAAATACTTTACTGTATCTGACAAGTTCTTCCCATAGCTAAAAAAACTAAAACAGAAGACAAGCAAGATAAATAATACAAAGCGCATATGTACAGTTTCCTTATGACTGATTCTGTCAACTTAAATATCAATGCCTTTTTTTGTTGCCCGAAATGACTTATTTCATAAAAGAGTCTGACATTAATCACCGTGAGAATTTCTCTTGCTGTCGAAGTTTGTAATAGATGAGACTTTATTCCGCTTCAGGTTCTTTCATGGATTTAATAGCTAAAAGATAAACACAATCAATCATAGTTCAACAAATATCTTAAAAATATTTTAAAAAGATGAAAAAATATCAGAATTGCCGGGTGATGGGAAGATGAAGTCAAGTTATATTGACCTCAAATCAATTGATGATAGCAAAATAAATATACCGGGTATTAGAGTTGTCATATCGGAGCATTGCGTGTTGTTATAGGTTTTATTTTTTAACTTCGGTACATTACGGGCAAATCCCTGAAAGTTTTTAATGTGACTTTTATACTTTTTAATTTTCCCGGATTAATAATTTTTCTATGAAAACCCACATTAAACAAAAATCAAAAACCATTGTATTATGAGAAAAATTATTTTGTTTGTAATGTTCCTTTCGGGTTTACTGCAAACAGTATCAGCACAAGATTCAACTAAACATCTGAAGAACACCATTCTTTTCAACGTGACTAACCCGATCATTTTTGGTAGTTCCTTCATTTTGGGTTATGAGCGGGTATTAAATCACCGTCATTCATTCAGCGTTAACATCGGCACTACTAGCTTTCCTGGTTCGGATAGAAGAGATACTGATTCATTGAAGGTGAACGATGTCGATAATAAAAGCGGCATGAATATTTCGGCAGATTTCCGGTTCTACCTGTCAAAAGAGAATAAATATGCCGCACCGAGGGGTGTTTATATCGGTCCCTATTATTCGTATAATAATTTTAAGAGAGAACATTCCTGGATATTGAAAAGCACCAATGGGGGTGCCCCGCTCGAGGTGAAGTCAGAACTAACACTTAATGTTCATACTATTGGTTTTGAAATGGGCTACCAGTTTGTTTTTTGGGACAGGATGGCTTTAAATATGATCCTGCTTGGGCCGGGTATTTCTGCCTATAATTTAAAAGCATCATTGGCCAATAATTTATCACAGGCAGATAGGGAAAGACTTTTTGAAGCAATAAACGATGCATTGGCTGATAAATTTCCCGGCTATGATGTGGCTATTAATCAGGGAGAGTTTCAAAAGAAGGGATCCACCAACTCTACCAATCTTGGATACAGGTATATGGTACAAATCGGATTCAGATTTTAAGTACATATATCTTGAGCTAACACAGGAAACGAATCATCAAAAAATATTTTCATTGCTCTATGGAAAAGGAATTTAATAAATGAAATTATTACTAACACTAACAGCCTTGTTCGAAGCGCTTACGGGAATAGGATTAATTGTTTTTCCATCCATGGTTATTTCGCTCTTGATCGGAACGCTACCTGATGGGGCTGTAGTTGTGACGCTGGCAAGGATTGCCGGCGCAGCTTTACTATCACTTGCCATTGCCTGCTGGTTACTGCGGAATAACGCAGCTGCAACTGGAATAATAAAGGCTATGTTATTTTACAATCTTGCTGCCGCTACTTCGCTCTTGTATGCTTCAATTGGTGATAAACTTTCTGGTGCAGGTTTGTGGCCAGCTATTTTGCTGCATGCCGGTTTAGCTGTATGGTGTTTCATAGCACTTAGTCAGCCTAAAGAAATAACCAAAAATATTTAGCGCAACAAGTATTATAAGTTGGTTACAAAAACAAATAGAGAAATATCAATAACTAAATCATAATTCTTAAAACAAAAAAAATGAAACCAAACCTTTCCTTTAAAACAGTTACCCGGTTTTTTTTACCGGTTATAATTCTTGCATTTTCTCAAGCTCTTAATGCACAACAACAGGTAGCTTCATTGCCAGACACGTCAAAAATGACTTATAACCAGGTATCATCTCAAATGAAATTATACGTCTTTCCTTCTAAAGGACAAAGTCAGCAAAAACAAAAAGAAGATGAATTTGAATGTTATAAATGGGCAGTACAACAATCGGGAATTGATCCACTCAACCTGCCAAAAATAGAAGTTAAACCGGCTGAGACCGGTCCCAATGGAGCGGCTGTAGTCGGTGCAGCAAAAGGTGCAGCAGCTGGTGCCGCCATTGGTGCCATTGCAGGAGATGCGGGTGAAGGTGCGGCTATCGGAGCTGTTGCAGGTGCTGTAGGTGGCAGGCGAAAATCAAAACAGGCGCAGGCTCAGCAAGCACAACAGTCAGACGCTGCGGTAAAACAAGCAGAGCAGGATATGAAGAATAGTTTTAAGAAAGCCTTCTCTGCATGCATCGAAGGCAAAGGATATACTATAAAATAATAGTGTTATGAATTATATAACGCAACATAAAAATAAACCAATCATGAAACAACTGATCTGTTTGACGGCAATATGCATTTGCTTTTTTTCCTGCAATCCTTCTGCTGATAAAAATAAAAACGAAACCCTGGCTGTTGTAAAAAAATATATGGAGGCTGTAGAAACCGATAATGCTGCAACAATGGATTCATTGCTGGCCGATAATTATATGGGCTATGGACCTTCAGTTGGTGACTCCATCAATAAAACAGATGCGATCAGGAACTGGAAATACAATGCAGCAAACTTGTATGAATCTATTAAATACACCCGTCATCAAAATATCGCTGTAACTACTACAGCGGAAGATGAAGCCGATCCGGGCGACTGGGTTACCAGCTGGGCTTACCTCACGATTAAATACAAAGATGGCAGGGGGCCGGTGAATGCCTGGGTAAATGTTGTATACAAGATCGAAAATGGGAAAATTGCCCGCAGCAGAACTTTTTATAACGAAGCCGATGTGCTGAGGCAATTGAATTATAAAATGGTACCGAAAGAGGAAGTGGAATAATAATTCCAGCCAGATTTCTTTTCAAAAAAAATGTTGTAACTACCTTTGAT
>DASYQG010000637.1:0-2695 GCA_036005825.1 Chitinophagaceae bacterium
GTTACTACCCTTATTCGTTCCAAAGCAAACCCGGGAATCGACATGAGTAATGTTGATAATCCAATGACACTTGCCTCTTACTTTGCCCGTGAACAATATGGATCTGCTCCTCTGTTATATGGTCGTACTTTCGCTTCACAACCCGCTATAGAAGGCAACTATTATAAGTTTAAAGAAGGAAGAATGAAATGGGGTGCATTGGGCAACAAGTATGTAGAACTTGGCCGGGAACAAGAATATGAATTTGATGCTTCACAATTAATGGTGTTTCCTCGTATTTGGGATGAATCTGAGCAACAGGACCACTTGCAGTTTTATGTTAATTGGCTAAACAAAAGTCCTTACCAGGATGCCACCGGCAGAGTTGCCTATGATCCGCCAATTACTTACGGTGACAATCTTAATTTCTTTTTTCGTTACCAAATGGGTGTAATGTATTGGCGTTATTTTATGTGGAATTTCGCTGGCAGGCAAAATGACTTGCAGGGTTTTGGTACTAATCTACGCGATGGAAACTGGCAAACTGGTATTTCATTTATTGACAAACAGATGCTTGGTGACCAAAGCACACTCCCTGATAGTTTAAAAGAAAACAAGGCAAACAATAAGCTATACTTACTTCCTTTCCTGCTTGGCATTCTTGGTTGTGTGTATCATTTTATAAAGAAAAAGAATGATTGGGTTGTAAACTTCCTGTTATTCTTTTTTACCGGGATCGCCATTGGATTATATCTGAATATGCCGGGCAATCAACCTCGTGAAAGAGACTATGCGTTTGTGGGTTCATTCTACGCTTTTGCAGTTTGGATAGGATTAGCCGTAACAGCACTTGTAAAACTGACAAAAGAAATAAAACAGAATTCTTTCAATACAATAGTATATGGTTCTGTTCTTACGTTTCTTATTTCTGTGCTCAGCACGACCTATCTGCCCGGACCAGCAGTTATAAAAACCTCGTTGATGATAACTGCTGTCTATGCAATACTGGCTGCAGGTTTACCTGCATTGCTGAAAGCAATTTCCTCAAAAGGGGCAAATGAAAGAATCATAAATATTGCAGCCGCAGTAATATGTATGCTCGCTCCTATACTGATGGCTAACCAGGAATGGGATGATCATGACCGAAGCAAGAAAACATTGGCCAGAGACGATGCAAAAAATTATTTAGAAAGCTGTGCGCAGAATGCTATCCTTTTCTGCTTTGGTGATAATGATACTTATCCTCTATGGTATGCACAGGAAGTAGAAAAAGTAAGACCTGACATCCGTATCATTAATACCAGTTTGTTGGGTATAGATTGGTATATAAACCAGCTCCGCTATAAAATAAACCAAAGTGATTCAGTTGATGTTATCTGGGGACCCGATAAAATAATTGGTGATAAACTACAGTACCTCCAGTATGTACCTTCTGAAAAAGCAGGAAATGATTATTATGATTTATATAGGGTGATGAGTGGAATTGGCAATCAAGCTGACCCAAGAACTATACCAATAAAAAGATTTAAAGTTCCAGTTGATACCGTATTGGCAAGAAAAAATGGAACGCTAAATGACGAAGATGTAGCGGCAACCGAAATGCAATTTGAGGTTCCGAATCGTGCCCTTACAAGAGATCAATTGATAATTCTGAATATTATTGCGACCAATCAATGGAAAAGACCGATCTATTTCACATCACCGACACAGGTGGGCATGGGACTAACTGATTTTCTGAGAAGAGATGGACTTACATCCCGCCTTATACCAATAAAAGCAACCACGGATATAAATGTGAAACCTATGTATGACAACATGATGAAAAAATTCGCGAATGGACATGCAGATGTAAAAGGAGTTTATTTTGATGAAGAGAATCGCAGGCATTTGTACACCATTCGCCAATCATATGCAGACCTGGCAAGAGAACTTCTTGCAAAGGGAGAAAAGGATTCGGCAAAAGCAGTCGTGTTGAAGTCAGACCAGCTTATTCCTGATACAAATGTTCCTTATGCTATTCCTAGTCGTTATGAGATGCATAACAGGGCAAGCCTTACATTAATGGAGGCAGCTTATCAAGCCGGCGCAACAGAACTTGCAAAGAAGATCAGCAATGCATTAAACAAAGACTTTAATCAACACATGGAATATATTGCTTCACTTGGTGATATGACAAAGAAACAGCTTGAAGATATATTGATGAATTACAACCAGCAAAGATACATGGAGCAAATGCAGCAACAACAAGGTGGTCAACCAAGCCGCCAGGCTGATGCTTATTTATCTGCTAATCTTTCGAGAGATCAATCGGGCTTATCAATTGAAATGAACCAGCTTTTTAACTTCATGCAATATTTAAAAAGGCTAGACACAGATAATAACCCGGCTGCAAAAGATTCAGCAAGTAAAAAGCTCGATACAGTTTTATCAACCTTGAAAGCTGATTCCGATAAACTGAAAGGGAAGCCTGATTCGCCGAAAATAACAAAACCGAAATAAGTTAAGATAGTAACTAAAAAACCTTCCGAAATCGGGAGGTTTTTTTTACTCTCGTAATCACCAATAAAATAAAGTTGTAATTTGCTATGTGGTTTGAGGTTCGAAGTTTGAAGTTTGAGGATTTGAAAAATCATTAGATATGGGAACTATTAATCGCTTCGAAGATTTAGAAATATGGCAGTTAGCAATGTCTCAATGTTCTGATTTTGATTTGCTG
>DASYQG010000638.1:0-4777 GCA_036005825.1 Chitinophagaceae bacterium
ACAGTTTCCAATGGGTGGAAGAAATGGAATGACTTTACCATGAATTTCTTAAAGCCAATGGGCGAAGCGATCATAAAAGCCCTGGATATAAAGAGTAATGATGTTGTGCTCGATATTGCTTCCGGCACCGGCGAGCCTGCGTTTTCAATTGCAGCCATTGCAAAAAATGGCCAGGTGTATGCAACCGATCTGTCTGAGGAAATGCTAAGCATTGCCCGCACTTATGCTGATGAAGGTAATATCAGCAACATTGAATTTAAAGCAGCAAATGTTTCTGATCTTCCTTTCACAAACAATTTTTTTGATAAGATAAGTTGCAGAATGGGTTTTATGTTTTTTCCTGATATGCAGTTGGCAGCAAATGAGATGTTCCGCGTTTGTAAAAATGGGGGTAAAGCTGCCATATGTGTTTGGGCTGCACCGGAAAAAAATGATTGGTCAACTACGATGACAAAAGCTTTATCAAAACATATTGAAATACCAAAGCCATCAACCGATGCACCGGGAATGTTTCGATGTGCAGAGCCCGGTTTTATAAAAAAATTATTTAAAAACGCCGGATTTAAAAACGTGAAAGAAGAAACAATTTCCGGCAAGATAGATTTTGAAACATCTCAAAATTATTGGTTAAACAGAACAGAAATGTCGGAGACAATTATAAGTTTATTAAACAAAGTTGATGAAGTAACAATTAATAAAATAAAAAATGATTTGTTGGAAGATTGCAACAGCAAGCTCATTGACGGAAGACTCATCATGAATTATGCAGCTATAATTATATCTGCCGAAAAATGATCCATAAATAAATGCAACTTTTTACCCCGTTGTTCAGTTCGACGGGAGTATTGCCCCACAGCCCGTACAACATAATTGAATGAAGAGGTTAGTATTTTTCTTCCCTAGTTCTTCGCAGCAACAACCAAAAAATTGAAATGTGTTTATTTATTCTGTACAATTTACAATTGGAAATCATTAACTTTCTGTACAAGAACTTACGTAAGACGGAATGTTGGCAGCAAGCAATATTACAGAACTCCGACACTCATTTTGTTGGGTATGGCTATTAAAAATCAAATACTTGATATGACGCAGGTAGGAATGAGATTTACTGTCCTGCAAGCCAGTGCTGACACAGGAGGCAAGTCATTAGACTTGCATTGGGAATTGCTACCCAGGTGCAACATGAAAGACCCTTTGGTGCATATTCATCCACACGCTATTGAAACTTACGAAGTATTAGAAGGTGAAATGGAATTTTTTATTAAAGACAAATGGCTGCTTGCAAAAAAGGGCCATAAGCTTAGCGTTCCTAAAGGGGTAACACATGCTTTCCGAAATCCGACAGACAAAATTGCGACGGTTTTCAACACGCACCAACCTGCTCTTAGAATGGAGAATTATTTTGAAGACGTTTGTAGAGTGCTGGATAAACTTACTGACAACAGAACAAAGAACTTTAAAATGAATCTGAAGACCATGCTTTATATGAGTGTGCTTATGAACAATTATCGACAGGAGATAATATCGAAAAAACCACCTGATGCCGCTATTAAACTGCTTGGCTTTATCAGTAAGATCATAGGAATAAATTATTGAACAGGTAAAAGCCTGCTCCAATTCTTCTTAATGTTCTATAAAATAAAAAATGTTCAATCCCTGCCTGCCGGCAGGCAGGGTTATCCGGAGTCCCGATAGCTATCGGGAGTATCTCTGGATCAGTTTTGAAAAAGCTGTCATATCCTTTATCACCATCTTTCTTCCATAGTTCTTCGCAGCAACAACCAAAAAACAGATGAAATTTGGTAACTTTCTATACAATCTTCTTTAATGTCTCAATCCCGTCAACTTGCAGCGATTATGTTTGCCGACATTGTTGGTTATACGGCGTTGATGCAGGAAGACGAAACATTTGCCATACAGCTTCGGAACAAACTAAAGAAAAAGCTGGAAAAAGAAATAACCACACATAATGGCCGCATATTGGAGTTCAGAGGTGATGGCGCCCTTTGCAGTTTTATAAGTACCATTGAAGGCGTCTGGGCTGCCCTTGCTTTGCAATTAGATATGCAAACAATTCCTATTGTACCGTTACGCATCGGCATTCACGCCGGCGATGTGATGATGGAAGATGATAATATATATGGAGATGGTGTGAATATTGCATCAAGAATAGAATCCTTTGCCGTACCTGGCAGTATTTTTATTTCTGGTAAAGTGTATGATGATATAAAAAACCAGAAAGATATTCAAATCGTTTCACTGGGAAAGTATGCGCTGAAAAATGTAAAAGAGCAAGTAGAGATATTTGCGATCAGCAACAAGGGCATCTTTGTACCAGAGAGGAATAGCCTGGAAGGGAAGGGTGAAAAAGTACTTGAAAAAAAGAGTATTGAAAAATCAATCACTGTATTGCCTTTCGTTAATATGAGCAATGATCCCGAGCAAGAATATTTTAGTGACGGAATGACCGAAGAAATTCTTAATTCTTTATCACATGTAAAAGATTTAAAAGTTGCGGGACGTAGCTCTTCTTTTCAATTTAAAGGAAAGAATATTGACATGAAGGAAGTAGGAGAAAAACTGAAGGTGTTGACTGTGCTGGAAGGCAGTGTACGAAAACAAGGCAACCGGCTACGTATTACGGTTCAGTTGATCAATGCAGAAGATGGGTATAACCTGTGGTCTGAAAGATACGACCGGGAAATAGACGATATTTTTGCTCTTCAGGATGAGATTGCTTTAACCATCACCGAAAAATTAAAGATCACTTTATTGGAAAGAGAAAAAGCAATCATCCAAAAAGGTCCCGCTGAAAATAAAGAGGCCTATGATTTGTATTTAAAGGGCAGGTTTTATTTTAATAAGCGTGGAGCAGGTATAATTAAAGGACTTGAATATTTTCAGCTGGCATTGGAGAAAGATCCTTCGCTAACGTTGGCCTACACGGGCATGGCTGATGCTTATTACGTCATGGCTTTTTGGAGCGTAATGCCCCCGCATGATGCAATGCCGAAAGCAAGACAATATGCAGAGAAGGCAATTCAACTTCAATCTTCTCAAGCAGAAGCTTATACTGCACTGGCTTTTGTCAGTACTTTTTATGACTGGAACTGGACGGAAGCAAAAAAACAATTTCAACATGTCTTTGAGCTTAGCCCCAACCATGCACCAGCCCACTATTGGTATTGCTACTATTTGTCATTTGTGGAAAGGAAATACGAAGAATCCATACGTGTGGCAAAAAATGCTGCAGAGCATTTAGAACCTTTAGTGCCAAGATTTCATCATGCATTATCCGTCATGTATATCTGTGCCGGCAGATTTGAAGAGGGGCTCCGGGCTAGTGAAATGGCCATAGAGCTGGATGCAAATTCTTTCTTCGGTTACAGAGGTTTAGGATTAAGTCTGGCAGGATTAAATAAATATGCAGAAGCCATTGAAGCTTTGAAAACAGCTGTGTTACTTTCATCACGACAGCCTTTACCATTGGTTGAACTAAGTTGGGTTTACTCATTATCCGGTAATGAATCCGAGGTTCAAAAAATATTAGATGAATTAATTATGCGATCGCAAACTGAATACATCTCTGCTTTATTTATTTGTTGTGTTGCTTACTATTCAAAAAACTATGATAAGGCCATCGGATATTTAGAACAGGCATTTGAACAACGTGATAGCACACTTCCTTGTATAAAAGTTCATCCCATCAGTGCATTTATAAGAACTGACTCTCGTTTTCAACCATTTCTGGAAAGAATGAATTTTCCGGAGTAAAATGTAAAAATATTTATGCCTTCATCACGTCAACTTTCCGTCCGCCTGGGTTCTTGCCCACAGTCCGTACAATATAATTGAATGAAGAGTGCAGACGCCGGGAGTTTAGTTACAATAATTGTGTTTCAATATAGCATCTTTCTTCCATCGTTCTTCGCACCGACAACCGAAAAGTTTAACTTTATTAAAATATTTTGCCTAATAGCTTTCTCAAACAATGGACATTAATAAAACAATAATTTGGACTGGTGACCTGAGCGATGATTGTACTGCAAAATGGAATGGATTATTTTTAAGAGCAGAATGGATGGACGAAGATAGATGGTGGTGGGCAATTTCAAAGGACAATAACAATCCGTTAGATGAAATTGATAGTTCCAATAATTATGACATTATCTGTAACGGAGGCGAACGAGCGAGGCAATTGGCAGAAGAAGCAGCTATAAAATTTATAACTACAAATCAGGGATAGTAATTCGCTGTTGTTGGTGTTCCAGTATCAGCATCTTTCTCAATAGTTCTTCGCAGCAACAACCCCTGCCTGCCGGCAGACAGGGAAAAATTGAAATGCGTTTATTTATTCTGTACAACTTACAATTGGAAATCATTAACTTTCTGTAAAAGAACAGCGCAAGGCAGAGTGTTAGCGGTAGTAGAATACTTTTGCATCATTATTAACTTAAAAATAAAATCATGCAAGCACAACTAATCACTTATCAATTAAAAGATATTTCCCAGGCGGAATATTTGAAACAAATGGTAGAACCAGATGCACCAATTTTAGCGAAAGTAAAAGGTCTTATCTCAAAGGTTTGGTTGACAGACGAAGAAAAAAATACTTTTGGTGGCTTCTATTTGTGGGAAAACAAAACTGCAATGGAAGACTTCATGCATTCTGATCTTGTAAAAGCAATTGTAAGCAGACCGTTCTTGAAAAATGTTTCTTCTGTCGACTTTGAAGTAAATCAAAAGGCTTCATTAATTACCCGTGGAGTGAAATAAA
>DASYQG010000639.1:0-6821 GCA_036005825.1 Chitinophagaceae bacterium
CAAGAACTTGCGTATAGCAGTGTTGGCTGCAAGCAATCTGCAACGTTCCTAAAACTCAAACCAGACTTGGCAATAATTTTATATGGACACAACGAAACAAATATTACCAGCAGTAGCAGCAGTAATCTTTAATGACAACGGGGAAGTTTTGTTACAAAAACGTAAAGACGTAAATAAATGGTGTATCATATCGGGACACGTTGAATTTGGTGAGACAATCGAAGCCGCTATTTTAAGAGAAATTGAGGAAGAAACAAATACAAAAGCAAATATTGTACGTCTTATAGGTGTGTATTCTTCGCCAAGTTCGCAGACATATAATTACAATGACAGAACAGTTCAATATATTACTTCATATTTTGAAGCAAAGCTGACAAATGCTATTAACCCAAACTTTTCAAACAACGAGACACAGGAATTGAAATTTTTTAAACCAGACAATCTTCCTAACGACTTTGCATTGATAAACTCTAATTGGTTGACAGATGCTTTGAATAAAGAAGAAACGGTTTTTGTTCGTTAGGATAATGACCCTCGTTGCACTTAGTGTTCTATAAAATAAAAAATGTTCGATCGAAATGTTTAAGAAATAGATATAAAAAATGGAAGATCAATTGAAAAAAATTCGCGAAGTGCAAAAGGAGGCCTGGAATAAATCATCTGTAGGATGGAAAAAATGGGATAGTATGGTAATGGCGTTCCTTCAGCCAATGAGTGATGAAATGATTCAAATGATGAACATTGCAGACCATTATAATATCCTTGATGTTGCCACAGGAACCGGTGAACCGGGATTAACAATCGCTTCCCTATTAAAAAATGGAAAAGTAACTGGTACCGATCTTTCTGAAAAAATGTTGGAAGTTGCTAATGAAAATGCAGTTAACCGAGGCTTTGCAAATTTTGAAACAATCTGCTGTGATGTCTCATCACTCCCTTTTGAAAATGATACCTTCAATGCAATTAGCTGCCGGCTGGGCTTCCACCTTTTTCCTGAAATGCAGCTGGCTTTGCAGGAAATGATGCGGGTATTAAAAACCGGGGGGCATATTGTTGCTTCGGTATGGAGTACACCTGAAAAAAATTTCTGGGTGGCCAACTCGATGGGAACAATGATCTCAAAGCTGCAGTTAAATCAACCTGCTCCCGGAGCCCCCGGAATATGGCGTTGTTCACAGCCTGGCTGCATGTCTGATTTGTTCAGGAAGGCCGGTTTAAAAAATGTCCGGGAAAAAGAAGTGACCAATAAATTACTTTGCGAAACTCCTGAAACCTATTGGAACTTTATCACCGAAACTTCATCCCCCGTGGCTTTCTTTAAAGCTGACGAAACGATAAAGCACCAGATCAAAGAAGAAGTTGTCGGAAGAATAAAAGAAAAATATGCTAAAGGAAATATTTCCCTTGATTCATGTGCAATATTAATTTCTGGGCAGAAATAAATTTTTAATTCAATGACACCTACTTTTGAACACGGCGCAAATAATCTCAACGTTGTGTGCAGGCTTAAACAAGAAACTCAAAACGCTATTAAAAATTAAATTACATGAAGTTTATTCTTTTGCTAACTATCATTTTGCTTTCTTCTTGTGAAAACAGGAAAGAAACAATTGTAAACAGGCAACAAACTATTAAAAAAGAAATGGAACAAGCAAAAGCAATGTATTATAAAAGATCAGATAATTTAGAAGGTGCAAATAAAGCTGATACTAATTCGGCAAAGCTTAATGAAGAATTATCCTTAGCTGAAGGAAAAAAATCAATTGAGTTAATTAAACTTCAAAAGGAATATGATTCTTTGGAAGTAGAATTAAAGCGTCACCAATAACATATCTTCCTTCCTAATTCTTAGCAGCAACAACTGAAAATAGAAAACACTTTTATTTATTCTGTACAAGTTACAATTGGAAATCATTAACTTTCTGTACAAGAACTTTCCGTATGCATGAATATTAATCTTAAGAGCTCGAAAAATTGAAAAGTAAAATCCTTATTGTGTTGAGTTATATTGTTTCTCTTTCATCATTTTTATGTACTCTTTGGATTTGTATAATTAATTTCAAAGAAATAATTGAAAGACTTAATGGAAGATATACTTTCTATTCGCAAAGGGCTAGTTTAACTGATGACGAAGCTGTAATCTATTTTGGAATTTGGACATTACTTTTTATCATCCTTTCCTTTTTATCTGTAAAAAATTTAATCAAAAAAAGATTTATTCTTGCTATCGTATTTGGGACGATTCTTTTGCTCACGATTTTTGCTTCGACCTATATAGACACTTTATTTTATCATAATTTGGCGTGAGATTTCTTCGCCCCAGCTGTGAGCTTTATCCTGCTGTATTCTCCTGCAGCTTTCCTTTTGCTTCATCAAACTTTGTATGAAAGATAATTGAATCGGATGTAATCAATCTTACTCTGCCTGCTGCACGATAAAGTGTGTCTACAAATACTTTCTTTCCTTTCTTTATAATATAAGAGATAGAGTCCTTTTGGCTGATCATTTTGTATCCTTTTATAGGCTCAAGTGTGATAGTTGGATAGCCGATATATTGCACCGCTGGTTCTTGTTCGTCGGAAACACTGAAGTCTCTTAATGAAATGGTAACAGGATAATCATGCTGAAAATCTCCAACCAACTCATCCGTGTTGCCTTTAAATCCGGAAAGAGTCCATTGATCTGTTCTTCGAAGGGATTCAACAAATGCCATTGTGAAAAAACTTCTTAATGTATCGTTCCAATATCCTGCAAATTCAGACCAGGGAGCATCACTATCTCCTGTCCATTCCATTTGAAGAAAAAGTGATTTGAAATGAAGACTGTCTGATAAATCTTTTATTGTTACTCCGTCAAGATAATCTGAAGTTTTCATCTTTATTGTATCAGATTTGTTATTTGCTTTATAGCGAACTATTAAAAGATTTCGCTGAGGGTAAAGACTATTGGAATATATCAGGCTATCTGAAGAATAATACCCAGCCTGAATGCTGATAAAATAATTTTTCAAATTCAAACTGCCTTTTTCTTCATACTTGTCAAAGTTGAATAGTATTTCCTCCATCTCTGTGCCTGTATTAGTCGCACCGTTCTTTGCACTATCGTTTATCGACAAAGCAGCATTAGCCTGTGAACTATCTTTTTTTCCTTTACAGGAAATGAAGAACAAGAGTAAACAATAAAAAAGAGTTCCTTTTAAACAATACATTTTATATTGAAAGGCAGATTTTGGTTTGACATTCGTTTATCAGGTAGCTCAAAGTAAAAAATTAAACCCACACTTTATATTTTTACCCCTTTGTTGCTGTTTCCGTATCAGCATCTTTCTTCCATAGTTCTTCGCAGCAGCAAGCGAAAAATTGAAATGCATTTATTTATTCTGCACAACTTACAATTGGAAATCATTAACTTTCTGTTCAAGAACTTTTGTAAAGCAGAGTTGTTAGGCGTCCTTCATAATCAGTAAGATTAATAGTTATAATGGTTAAGAAAAATCTTTATTTAATTGGTGACATTTTTGGGTTTACTCCACAAATAGCTCGCCTTGTTTCCATGATGAATTATGTTCGACATACCACTCTTTCTGCCGTTGAAGGTTTAACAGTTAATGAACTGGATTATTTGAATGACCCGGAAAGTAATTCAATAGGCTCGCTTTTATTGCACATTGCGGCTGCTGAAGTAGGTTATCAGGCAGCCACTTTTGACAAGCGGGAATTGAATGACGAAGAGAAACATGAGTGGAGCACAGCTCTTGCTTTGGGAGAAAAGGCGAGACAAGAAATCAATGGACATGATTTAGAATATTACTTAAACAAGTTGGAACAAGTGCGGACAAAAACACTTACGGAGTTAGCCATTCGTGACGACCAATGGCTTGATGAGCAAACACCCTTTGGTAGTGACAATTGCGTTAATAATTATTTCAAATGGTTCCATGTATTTACCCATGAAGTTAACCATAGAGGACAGATACGTTTGTTGCGTAGACAAGCGAGGCAAAGTGGTAGCTGCGCCTAACATGAACTGTGTAAAAACCAAATAAAAAAACAGGTTTTTTCCCGTCCCCCGATAGCTATCGGGAGTATCTCCGGATCAGTCCCGCATGTGCGGGACTGTCATTCTTCCTTATTTATTTATGGCGTTATTATTGTTCCAGTATCAGCATCTTTCTTCCATAATTCTTCGCAGTAACAACCACAAATTGAAACACTCTTATTTCTTCTGTACAACTTACAATTGGAAATCATTAACTTTCTGTACAAGAGCTTGCGTAAAGCAGAGAGTAGCCTGCAAGTGTAAATCGGAACTTTCATTATGCCAAAAGAGGACACAAAAGACCTTACTAAATTCTTAACGCCATTTCCTGATAGGGTTAAAGAACTGACACTTTGGTTAAGGGAATTCCTTTGGGACTTATATCCGAGTTGCAATGAACTGCTATATGACAATTATAATGCTTTGGCAATTGCTTTTGCATTATCTGACAAAGCAAGAGACGCTTTTTGCAGCATAGCTGTTTATAGCAAACATGTAAACTTCGGATTCAACCGTGGCTCTGAAATTGCAGACCCGAATAAAATTTTAAATGGTAATGGTAGTTTATACAGGTACATTACAGTTATTGATAAAAAAGATTTTCCTAAAACCTACCTAAGGAAATTACTTAAAGAAGCTTATGCTAATTCTCTTGCAAGACTTAAATCAGGCAAGCAAACTTTAAAAGGACAGACAGTGACAAAATTAATTTCGCAGGTACAACGACGACCAAAATAGGTTTGTATTTATAATTAATTACGCTGTTGTTGGTGTTCCAGTATCAGCATTTTTCTTCCATAGTTCTTCGTAACAACAACTCCTGCCTGCCGGTAGGCAGGGAAAAATTGAAATGCCTTTATTTATTCAGTACAACTTACAATTGGAAATTATTAACTTTCTGTACAAGAGCTTTCGTAAAGCAGCGTGTTTTAGGCTATGTTAAACGACTACTAAGAATAACAGGAAATAACAACCCGATCCCGATAGCTATCGGGATAATTTAAACAAATATTAATAGTATGAAAAAGTTACAATTCAAAGTAAACATCAATGCACCTGTAACCACGGTATATAATTCTATGCTTGGCATTAACAGTAAATCAACTTATGAACAATGGACTTCTTTGTTTAACCCGACATCTACCTATGAAGGAAGTTGGGACAAGGGAAATAAAATTCTATTTGTTGGAATAGATGAAAAAGAAGAAAAGGGAGGTATGGTTTCCAGGATAGCTGAAAACATTCTCAACCGATTTGTTTCTATTCAACATTATGGTCTTGTAAAAGCTGATAAGGAAATTACAGAAGGACCTGAAGTAGAAAAATGGGCAAACGGATTTGAAAACTATACCTTCGAAGAAAACAATGGGGCTACAACCGTTACTGTTGATTTAGACACCGCAGAAGATATTTTAGATTATATGAACCAGACCTACCCAAAAGCACTCGACAAGTTGAAAGAGCTTTGTGAAAAATAACAAACAAAGAGATCACTTCCCTCCACCCGGGGTCTTGCCGGGCAGCCATTGCCACATAAATGAATGAAGTGGGCAGACCTCGGAGATACGATAGCAAAAAAACAAACAATATTTTTTTACTTTTGAAAGAAATCGCTTCATAATCCTTTTATCTTAAAACTCTGCTTATGATAGTCAAACTTCCTTTTTTCTTATTTATTGGTGTGTTCTCAAGTCTTACATCTATTAATGCACAAGATGTAGACAATGGACCCATACCAAAGGATTTTACATGTGAAGGGACTCTTATCGTTGAAAAACCTAAATATAAATCCACCATTCCTGGTTATGAGAAACATGTAAAGAAAGAGTTTGAAGATTATAAGGGCAAATATGTGATCGCTACTAAAGAAGAGATTGAAACAAATGACCTGTATCAGGATAAAAAAACTTATCCTTTTATTTTGCATGTTGAATGGAGACAGGTGTTCGGCGGTCAAAATATTGGCTTGAGAATGTGGTTCTTTTTGGAGAATCGTGAAGCCGGAAGGAGATATAACGGCATTGGCGAAAAACAAACCTTTAAAGAGACTACCGAACATACGGTAAGAATGCTAAATGGAAATTGCAAGTGATCTTCCATTCTTTGTAAATTATAATTCAACTTTTACGCTGTCATTGGTGTTCAAATAACAAACTCTTTCTTCAATAGCTCCCTGCACCAACAACCGATAACCAAGAGATCACTTCATTGGCGCAGGGGCATCCGTAAACTTTTTATGTGCACCAGTTAATTTACCAATATAATACGTAGCAGGAATAATTAGTTTTCTTACAACTGCAGGTATGCCACTATTAGTAAATTCAGATTTGTAACGCATCGAGAGAAAAGCGATCCTTTTTATTTCAGGACGATTGTTTTCTCCTTCATCTAATGCTCTGTAAACACCTTCCAAAAAATATTCAATATTGTTAGCAGGCTTTACCCATCCTTTGACATGTAATTCATCCTCTCCGGCGTTCCAGAACTTATGCCAGGTGCCACGCATAAAAGTTGCTGTTTCACCAGGACCATAATAAACGGGCTCCTGTCCGGGGATCACGATTCCCATTTTACCGCTGATAACTGTGAGACTTTCTTCTTGCTTCCAGTGAACATGAATAGGAGGGCCTGCTTTCGGTTTGACAAAACCTTCTGTTATTAATTTATCACCATCCGGTTCTTTTATCCGGTCTACAAAGACCAGCTTCTCTCCAAATTTATTTTCAATCGTGTGTGGGTATTGATACATAATGTTCGTTTTGGTTAGTTCAAAAATAAATAAA
>DASYQG010000640.1:0-5788 GCA_036005825.1 Chitinophagaceae bacterium
AAGATCGATGTAATTAATTAAAAAACAACAACTTATATGAACTTATCTGTAAAATAAGGAGTATGTATTCAAAACCTAAATCAGATCTTATTTATTTTATTTTAATGTCAAAAAGACTGTAAAAAATAGAAGTAGGTTGCCGTTTTTGCACTTTATAAAAATGGACCCAGCTTTGATATAATTTCCTTTAAAACAAATTAATATGACACCAGGAATTATGCTTGTCTCTTTGTTGTTTATAGGCATCAGTTTAATAGTTTCAATGATACTTAAAGGCAAGTTTTCAAAGTATAGCAAAATACCTCTTGCTAACGGAATGAGCGGAAAAGAGGTTGCTGAAAAAATGTTGAGAGAAAATGGGATATATGATGTGAAGGTGGCTGCCTCACAAGGTTTTTTATCTGACCACTATAACCCTCTAAATAAAACTGTAAATCTCAGCACGGAAGTTTATGAAGGAACCAGTATTTCATCAGCTGCTGTAGCTGCTCACGAATGCGGCCACGCGGTTCAGCACGCCAACTCTTACAGCTGGCTAATGCTGAGGAGTCGTCTTGTTCCGGTTGTGCAACTGACTTCTAATCTTGTAAATATTGTATTATTAATAGGAGTAATTATGGCAGCCTCCGGCAATACGACCTTGTTATTGGTAGGTATTGCAATGATGGCGGTTACAGTATTATTTACCCTGATCACCCTTCCCGTTGAGTTTGATGCCAGCAAAAGAGCACTTGCATGGCTGGAAACAACTAACGTAACAAATACCACAGAATTTCCAAAAGCTAAAGACGCATTAAAGTGGGCCGCGATGACTTATGTAGTAGCTGCATTGGCGGCGGTTGTCACCCTTGTGCAGTATATATTGATATTCCTGGGAAGCAGGGATCGCAGCTAAAAAATTGATTAAAGGCAATATTTATTTTTTAAGGGCCATGCAGCAGGATGCATGGTTTTTTTTGTCACCATTTAATCAGCCGAATATAGAGAAATGCTATATTTGGTTACTACAATTACTTCACAAAACTACAAATCATGAGAAAATTAATCGGACTCAGTCTGGCCTTAATTCTCTTTATTACTACAGGATGGGCACAGACAACAGAAATTTCCGGAAGAGTCGTTGACGCTAATGGTTTACCAATTGCAAACGTCTCTGTTCGGGAAAAAGGTACCAAAAATGGTACAACTGCCAATATTAATGGTATTTTTAAGATCAAGGTAAAAGAAAATGCTACATTAACTTTTAGCGCCATCGGGTTTGAACCAATCGAACTTGCTGCAAAAGATCAAATGACTGCTTCAATGGTCATTGATGTTAAGGGTATGAGCGAAGTAGTAGTTACAGGTACTGGGGCAGCTACTTCCAAACGAAAACTTGCCATCGCGGTAGAAAGCATTTCGGCAGATAAGTTGCCGGCTGCTCCTACTGCTTCCATGGATCAAGCCCTTGTTGGTAAAATTGCCGGTGCACAGATCAGCTCTGTAAATGGCAACCCCGGTCAGCCAACAAATATCCTTTTGAGAGGTATTAACACGTTGAGGAGCGGAACTTTTCCAATGATCTTGTTAGACGGTATTGAAGTAAAAGCTACCGATTTCAATTCATTGGATGTGAATTCGATTGAAAGAGTTGAAGTGATTCAGGGAGCTGCAGCGGCAACAATGTACGGCGCACAGGGTGCCAATGGTGTTATTCAGTTGTTCAGCAAAAAAGGAAGAAACGGGAAATTAAATATTGATATTTCTTCCAGCATCGCTCAAAACTCTTTACTTAATGTTGGAGATCTTCATAAAGCTTTTCATCACAGTCTTGTCACAGACGCTAATAATAATGTAGTCAACAGTGCTGGCGTACCATTGTCTTTTGATCCGGATCTAAGCCATTATGCTGATAATGTAGTTTGGAATAGCCTTGATCCAACAAATAATAATATAAAAGATTATAATAAGAACCTGCAGTATTATGATCATAATAAAATGTTTTTCCAGGATGCCTATACTTATAATAATTCAATCTCAATAAATGGTTCAAGAGACAGGCTTGATTTTAATATTACAGGATCAGATACCCGCCAGGAAAGTGTTTTTAAAGGCAATGGAAAATATGCCAGAAGCAATTTTATAGCCAATATAGGCATAGAGCCTATCAAGAATCTTAAGATCAGGTCACTCACACAACTGATATATACCAAAAACACATTATTGGATGAAACCGGGCGTACTATTATTTATGCATTGAATAACTCAAGGCCTTTTGCAAATTATGATTATCAAAGTCCGGATGGCAATTATGGCGCCTACTTTGGAGATGCAGTGGGTGTAAATGGGTATAATCCTAATTACCAAAATCAATATGGCCACCCTGATGACGAAAAGATTGATGTGATACAGAACATCAGCGCTAATTATAAATTTTTGAAATATTTTGAGGCAGATGTAAAGTATGGAATTAATTATCAAAACCAGGACATTGTTTACCGTATAGACGCACAGGATAATAACCTGAATGCAGATTATTGGCAATACTGGTTGGAATATTATTCTCCACGTTATAGTGCCGGTGCTCCTAATGCAAGAACTGAAACAGGAGAAATTAACAGGCAGGTTTATAAAACAACATTCCAGAATTTCTTACCCTCTCTTACGGTAAGATTGGATCTGGAAAAAGATTTTGGGATCAAGCTACCGATCAAATCAACTACTTACGCAGCCTATGATTACCGTAAAAATGTATCCACTGCTTTTCTTGCTTATGGTGTAGATGCTCCTGCATTTACTCCATTTACAATGTCAAATATGGGTACTTATAAAGTTGTTACAGATACAAAGACACCATTTATTACTTATGGCTATGTTGTAGATGAGAAATTAGATTGGGGAGAGATTGGCGGTATATCTGGCGGATTCAGAACAGACTATTCATCTGCGTTCGGAAGAGGTTCCGACCCTTTTACATTCCCACATTTTGGCGCTTATTTAAGAGTGTCTTCATTTAATTTCTGGAATGGTGGAGCTCTCGGAAATATATTCCCTGAATTTAAATTAAGAAGTTCTTTTGGTAAAGCTGGTATTCAGCCTGGGCCATTCGATCGTTACATTACACTTAATACAAATAGCATGGGAGATAATGTAGCTTTTGCATTTAAGACAACTAACCCAAATCCAGACCTCAGTGTTGAGGTATCAAGAGAAACAGAGATTGGAGCTGATCTTGTTATCAAAGGATTTACAGGAAATTGGTTTAGCAACTTTAATTTATCAGGAACATATTGGGATAAGCAAACCGATAATGCGATCTGGCCGGCTGCTGTCGCACCTTCTACCGGTACTGGTAGTTTTATAGATAACTTATTTGGTTTAAGTGCACGTGGTACGCAGATGTCTTTAAGCACAAGTGCTTATACTTCAAAAAATATAAAATGGAATTTAACTATTAACTACAGCAGGCAGACCTCTGAGATCACTGCTGTAAAAGATAAACCTGTTGTCTTGATCTCTAACGCCGGAAGTTCTGGTTATGTATTAGAAGCAGGTAAAAAGATCGGCCAGCTTTTTGGTTATTTTATGTTGCATGCAGTTGATGAGATCAACCCTGCTACCGGAGATTTCTATATACCAAAAGCAGACCAGGCAAAATTTGCTGTTGCAAGTAATGGATGGGTTGTTTATTCAAACCCTACAGACCCTAACTACAAACAGCCTTATGTTACACCAAACCAGTACAGTTTTGGTGATCCTAATCCTAAGTTCAATATGTCATTTATCAATGAAGTGAATATCAGCAGTTGGATAGCTATAGGAATGCAATGGGATTGGGTTTACAGAAGTCATTTATATAATCAAACTAAAGAGTGGATGTATCGCGACGGTATCCATGGGGATTATGACAACGTAATTTCTATTGGAAACTCAACAGGTGCATGGACTGCATTCTATCGTGGTGTATATGCACAGGTATCAAGAAATGGTACAAAGAATTATTTCTACGAGAACGCAGGTTTTGGTCGTTTGAGAAACCTTTCTTTAGCAGTAGATCTTGCTAAGTTTATTAAGGTGAATGGAATTCGTAAAGTTCAGTTGGTATTTACGGGAAGAAATATTGCAACCATTACCAACTATACTGGTATGGACCCAGAGATCAGTTCCGGTTCGTATAATTCAGCTTGGGACAGAGGTGTTGATCATAACACTGTTCCGAATGTCAAATCTTACCAGGTGGGGCTTAATCTTGGATTTTAATTATTAAATGAAACTATTATGAAAAAAATATTTTTAATTTTTATCGCATCATCGGTTGTTCTTGCTTCCTGCAAGAAAGAACTCGATGTAAAAAATCCCAATGAGCCAGTAGTAAGCGCTGCTGCTAATGAACAGGGTATTATTTCATTAGCTCAAGGGGGCATATATGTAAATGGGTTCAAGGATCTGAAATACGGTGATGGCGTTTTCGGATTGTATTGGTCCGGAGCCATGGGCTTTCATGAAATGCTGGGAGATGTGATCGGTGCAGAAGCTGCCAACTCATTCGAGAACCAGATCGGGTGCCCGGATAAAATAACACTCGATAATGGTTCGGTTGTTTTAAATCCTAACAATCCTAATAAATGGTATGCATTCCATCGCACAGTAAATCAAAACGACCAGCAGGGCTCCAATTTTATTTTTTATGAGTGGGCGTATTCATATAACACAATAGCTGCAGCCAATAAGGTGATGGCAATTTTACCTGAAGTAGCCTTTTCAGGAAATTCAGCTACAAAGGCTGCAACAATGAAAGCATGGTGCCATTTCTGGAAAGCATATGCCTATGGGCGCATAGGTTCTATTTTTTATGCGGGTATTATTAATGACGATGCACATGACCAGACAAATGGTAATTATGTAACGAAAGAAGCTATGGTTGCTGAGTCAAATAAACAGTATGACCTTGCAATTGCGGATCTTAATGCGGCAACAAGTACAGCAGATTATAATGCTATTATTGGCAAGTTGATCCCTTCATTTTGCCAGAAAGGTAAAGGATTGCCTCCAACAACAGCAATGTGGATCAGGAATATCAATACCCTTAAAGCAAGAAACCTTTTGGTGAATAAGACAGTTGCAAGCATGGTTGCGGGTGATTGGAGTGCTCTCCTGACATTAACCAATGCTGGTTTACTTGCCGGAGATTATATTTTCACAGGAAGAACTACTGCAACCGGAGATTTTCTTCCATCTTCAGGTGCCACTGTTGCATCAAGAGTACAAAGCAGTGCTCCCGGTGGCGGCGGTTTTAAATTAAGTGAACGCTGGGTCCAGGATTTTAAAACAGGAGATAAACGTTATACGAATAATGTAAAATCTGGGGCTACATGGATCGGAAATAGTGATAGAGGTAACGCCTTTAATACAAGGTACACCTTATGGAATGGTGGTAATGGGGTAGCAGGAACTTATGTTTATGCAAACACAGCTACGGGTGCATTCGAGCTTCCTTTAACAGGTACATATGAAGAGAATGCATTAATGAAGGCCGAAGCATTAATAAATTCTTCTCAGATAGATCAGGGTCTTGCACAAGTTGATGCGGTTCGCACATACATGGGTGCCGGTCTTGCTGCTGTTTCAGGTACAGGGTTGACTCTTGCACAGGCTAAAGAAGAACTTAGAAGAGAAAGAAGAATTGCTCTTGCTTTCAGAGGATTGTCTTTCTATGATGCACGGAGATTAAAAATAAGTGAGCCGGTATCACTTGGTGGTGGCAGAACTGGTTGTATTGTTATTCCAACAAGCGGTGTAGTAAATACAA
>DASYQG010000641.1:0-15489 GCA_036005825.1 Chitinophagaceae bacterium
TTCATATAATATAAAGTCGGGTTAGCCCTTGCTGCTGTACGAATAGCAGTAAAATCGCAGTTAAGAATAACTATGTTTTTAAACCCCATTTGCGAAAAAATTGTATTAGCCGAGTCACGATTCGTACTTACAAAATAAAAAGGTATGCTCTTTTTGTTTGCTTCTGAATAAATAGCCAGCAGATCATTTTTCCATCCTGGGTTTTCTTCTGGCAAATTCGTGTTAAACAGCAACAAGGAATTAGGTTGTGATAGAATAATTTCTGTTGAATCATTAATTGTAGTATTACCCGAAGAATCGACACTGTTTGCACTCGTTAAAGAAAATCCTTTGATGGGTGGTTCGTTATTCTTTCCTTTTCTGACCAACTTATCATAACGATTAACGAATTTGTAAAGCGAATCATTAAAATCAGCCGGAAATTTATCGGCGGTAAATTCAACTTTCTGTCCCTGCTTGTTATAAACAAAAGTCATAACAATGCTATCAGGTACTGCATTTGCAGGCATCTTCATTTTTTCCGGGATACTGTTTCCTTTTTTGAACGGCAGGCAATCAACCGGAGGTAAATATCTTAATGCATACCATTGCAATCCAAAACTGAAGATTGTTACCAGGAGCATCAATCCGGTATTCAATCGTGGAGCGAATAATGGTTTGATATGTTTTCTTGCGAATAGAATAATAAGAATTAACGCCGAAAGCAAAAGGTCTTTATAAAATGAATATTCCGGAGTTATTTTTATACAATCACCAAAACAACCACAATTAGTTGGCCGCCCTGTTTTGTAAGTATAGCCTGTAAGGATCGTGAAAAAGATCATTAACAACAACAGCAGCCAGCTAAACAATTTCATTCGCCAGCCGAAAAGCAATGCAGCGCCGGCAATTATTTCAAAAGCATTCATGGTTACAGATAAAAACAATGTATGCCCGTTAAGAAAATGAAACAAATTCATCAGGGTGTCTTTCAGAAAAAAAGTGCTCGTCGTAAGATCGGTGGTCCACACTTCGAAATACTCCTCCATTTTATAAGCAGTACCAAGCGGATCGTTTGCTTTTACAAGCCCGGAGAAAATAAAAAGTACTCCAACAAAAACCCTGATGACGTTAATAGTTATTTTCATTTAACCCTTTTGAATTTTTACTTTTACCTTTTTACTTCCTCACCCATCAATATCAATGCAAATACGGCATAATTTACAATATCAAGATAATTGGCATCAATGCCTTCACTAATAATTGTTTTTCCCTCATTGATCAATATCTGGCGAATGCGCTGCAGCTTCATCAATATAAGATCCACAAAACTTTCCTGGCACATACTGCGCCATGCTTCGCCATAGTCATGGTTTTTATCCTGCATTAATCTTTTTGCAATGCTGACCTTTTCATCAAACATCGGCGATATCCTTTCTACCGGCATTTCTTCCGGATCGTTTTCTGTCAGGTCCAATTGAAAAAGGCCGATCAGTGCATAATTTATAATTCCTTTGAATTCAGCGGAAATATCATCAGCCACTTTTTGCTTGCCTGCTCCCTGGATCGTACGAATGCGTTGTGCCTTAATAAATATCTGGTCAACGATCGAGATCGTTCGCAGCACTCTCCATGCTGTTCCATAATCCATTGCTTTGCGTAAAAAAATTTCTTTACAGGAACGGATCACATCATCATACTGTTTGTCTGTTGTTGTCATATTGTGATTAGTGAGTTGTCAGTGGTGAGTTATCAGCTACGAACGGTGTGTTCAATCATATCGGATAAAATAATTTATGTTTTGAGATTTACACTCACCGTTCACAACTCACCACTCACCTTCCCTATCTTTATCGCCAAAAATAACGAACAAAAATCGAATGTTTACACTGAATTGTAAGGGAAGGTTGTTGGTAATAGATAAGCCAGCTGTGATGGGTATCATTAATGCTACACCGGATTCATTTTATGGTGGCAGCCGATCCAATGTCGTTGATGAAATTGTGGCAAAAGCAGAAAAAATGCTGAATGATGGCGCCGATGTCATTGACATAGGAGGACAAAGCACAAGACCCGGAAGTGAATTGATCTCTGCAGATGATGAAATAGAAAGAGTTATTCCTGCTATAAAAACAATTGCAAACAAATTTCCCAAGGCATTTATTTCTATTGATACTTTTTACTCAAAAGTTGCAATAGCCGCGGTTGAAGCAGGCGCCTCGATCATTAATGATATAAGTGCCGGCAGCATGGATAATAAAATGATCAAAGCTGTTGATGAATTAAAAGTACCATATGTACTAATGCACATGAAGGGAACACCACAAACCATGCAGCAAAATACCGCGTATGAAAATGTGACCCGTGAAGTGCTTGATTTTTTTATCTCAAAAACACATGAGCTAAAAAATGCAGGCATCCTTGACATCATCATCGATCCCGGTTTTGGGTTTGCCAAAACGATCGACCAAAATTTTGAGCTGTTAAAAACCCTTTCTGTTTTTAAAATGCTTGACAAAGTTATTATGCTTGGCATTTCAAGAAAATCTACCATTTTCAAAACACTTGGGGTAAATGCCGATGATGCATTGAATGGAACTACTGTTTTAAATACCATCGGTTTAATGAATGGCGCATCTATTCTCAGAGTTCATGATGTAAAAGAAGCAAAGGAAACGGTTAAATTATTCTCCGCTACTTATAAATAAAAAACCTCTTTCCAGTAATTGAAAAGAGGTTTTAATGATAATATCCCTTTATTAATTTGTTTTGGGAAGATTTTTGGCTGCAAGAGAATCAGTAACTCTTTTAGCAGCATCAGCTTCTTCCTGTGTATTGCTAACATTTAATACTTCCACATCAAAGATAAGTGCTGCGTATGGCCCAGCTGGTCCCTCGCTGGCTCCGTAAGCAAGCGTTCCTGGAACATATAAAACGCCTTTACCCCCTTTATTAAATAATGAAAGACCATCATGCCATCCCTGGATAGCGTTTCCGGGTCCTAACTGGAAAACATATACACCCGCATCAAAAGGCTTATCACCTACCAAACTTCTACCCGCATATTTTACAGTTAAAAACTTTCCTACAACTGCCGGCTCACCACTGCCCTTTTCATTGATCAGAACATAAGTACCCCTGGGAGCCCTTACTGGTGATATTTTTTTTGCGGCAAAATAATCCGTCAATTCCTTTTCTTCTTTTACTTTTTGTTTTGCTTCTACCTCTTTTAATTCTTTTTCCTGGCGAGGTCTGTCTCTTTCCATTTCTGCCTCATAATCTTTTCTTGCAATGCTATCAGTTCTGAAAACCTCTAATATTCTAATATATGTTTTGATCTGGTCTCCTTTTTTTGCAAATGGAATTTGTCGTTGCATACCTTTTTTTATCAAGGTGTCAACAGCCTGAGTTGTGACTAAACTATCTCCCTTTCTTAATTGTGTAAACACTTCAAATGGGTTATAAGATCCGGCTATATCCGGTGAAATAACAAAAAACTGGGGCATTTTTCCATGGCTATCATACAAAGTCGAATCGTTGATCTTGTAAACGACGTCAAATTTCACCACATCATTAAGTTTAGCAATAGAATCTTTGCCATTGCCGGGAAAGATCTTATAAACTACCCCGCTTTTTGTTTTTTTGTAATCAGCGCTGCATGATAGCATCACTATTGCCAACGCTGCCGACACGATCATCGTAATTTTTGATTTCATTTTTATTTTATTATTGAAGTAAATGTAAGTTCTCTTTCATAGCAATATGAAAATTCTTTACTGTTTCATCAAGCGACAAAGAACTTCGGCCGCCCGATGCATTATAATGCCCACCCCCCTCAAAATATTTACGGGCAAAAGTATTGCAATCAAAATCTCCTTTGCTCCGGAAACTCCATTTGCGTTCTTCATCCCGATCGATCACTATCGCAACAAGTTTGATGCCTTTTATACTTTGCGGATAATTTACGAGGCCTTCGGTATCGCCGGTTTTCACCTGGAATCTTATCAGGTCAGATTTTGGAATAACAAGCAACACAGTATTGTATTCGTAAAAAACCTCCATCCTGTTTATCAATACATGGCCAATAAACCGCATCCTGTTCTCTAAAAAATTATCAAAAAGCGCATTATGCACATGCATATGCTCAAGACCCCGTTCTTTCAGATCGGCAACAAGTTCATGCACAGCCGCAGTTGTTGAAGAAAAGCGAAATGACCCTGTATCGGCAACAACACCGGCATAAATACAATCGATCATTTCTTTTGTGAACTTATCGCTGTGACCCGAAGCGTATACAAAATCATAGATCATTTCACAGGTGCTTGACTTGCTTGTATCACTTATCCCCCATTCAAAACTTTTTTCATCCGGTTGCTGATGATGGTCGATCAAAATCCTTGGACAAGTAACCTGTTCCAATTTTGCCGTCAAATTTTTTGTACGATAGATAGCATTAAAATCAAGACAAAATACCCATTCAGCCTGGTCGAGTACCTTTTCCGCCTTTTCTTTGAACATATCGTAATCTATCACTTCATTGCTACCAGGCATCCAATTAAGCCAGCTGGCCCAGTTAGTTGGTGAAATGATCGTTACACTATGTCCAAACTGTTTTAAAAAATGTGAAAGAGCAAGTGATGCACCCATTGCATCAGCATCGGGTTTCTGATGAGGAACTATCACTGTTCTTTTAGCCTTCTGTAATAACGGAAAAATATCCTCTATGGGTTTCATAAACGGCTGCGAAGATAAGGGATTGTTGTTTGAGGTTCGAGGTTTGAAGTTCGAGGTTTTTGGGCAGATCAAGTGATGCTAATTATTTTAAAGAAACCTCAAACTTCAAACGATAAACTTCAAACTTTCACATACTTTTGCGGCGCAAAAAACAAAGTATATTATGAGCAATCGAACATTGACAATGATCAAACCCGACGCTATGAAAAAAGGCTATGCCGGCGCTATGCTTGACATGATGATCAAAGATGGTTTTCGTGTAGTAGCATTGAAACAACTCAAATTAACACCCGAGAAAGCCGGTGAATTTTATGCCGTGCACAAAGCAAGACCTTTCTATGGTGAATTGGTTGAATTCATGAGCAGCGGACCTATTATCGCCGCAATCTTGGAAAAAGAAAATGCGGTAGCTGATTTCAGAAAACTGATCGGCGCTACCGATCCGGCAAAAGCAGATGAGGGAACTATTCGTAAAAAATATGCAGCATCACTTGGTGAAAATGCAGTGCATGGAAGCGACAGTGATGACAATGCAAAAATTGAAGGCGATTTTTTCTTTTCGGCGCTTGAAAGATTTTGATAAGAATTATCTTTTTAAAAAAGCCGTCTCGCCTAATGTGAGATGGCTTTTGTTTTTTGAAATGAATGATTAAATTAGAGCGTCGTCAAATCCTGCACTTATGCCACTACTTAAAACCGCTGCTATCTTATTTTCTTTTTTTATTTCCTTAGTTTCTTACTCACAAATGGATTTCCCTGCATTTGGCGATTTTAGTGCAGATGAAAAAAATGTCAAGCAATGTCCTTTTGATCCGGAAGCAGAAGCAATTATTTTGCTTGATAAAGCTGTGGCTAATTATGACGACAATTATCACCTGATAACTGACAGGAGAATAAGGATTAAAATATTAAGTGAGAAAGGAATTGACAGAGCTAATGTCGCGATACCATTCTATTCAAAAGATGACTTTGAATACATAAACAAGATCCAGGCCTATACATATAATTTTGATGGCAGTGGTGGTCAAACGTCGGTAGCTGTAGAAAAGAAATCATTTTACTCTGAAAAAACCAATAGCTATTATTCGCTGATGAAATTCGCAATGCCGGCCGTTAAGATTGGCAGCATAATAGAATATCATTACACAAGCACTATGAAGAGTTATAGCGGACTTGATGAATGGCGTTTTCAATCAGATCTGCCAACATCAAAAAGCAGCTATCTATTGCAGATGCTCCCCAATGTAGAATTTGCTTATAATGTTCAAAAGTACCGCAATTACAAAATTGTTATTCAGCCTTTGCCAAGTGAAGGAAGAGTTTATTTTGAAATGAATAATGTACCAGCTCTCCGCATCGAACCATACATGGATGCTCCAAGAGATTATTTACAAAAAGTAATGTTTCAATATTCAGCTTACATGAGCTCGTTTGGAAGCAAACAAAAAGTAAATACTACCTGGAAAGAACTCGCCTATGACCTGATGACCGATAAAACTTTCGGGTCTCAATTAGATAAAGACCTGAAAATTGAGGAAATAAAATTATTGGCAGCAAATGAATCAACAGGGCCTGGTAAAATAAAAGCCATTTATGAATATGTAAATAAAAATATTGGATGGAACGGCATCGAAAGCAGGTTTGCCGTTGATGGATTAAAAACAGTTTGGGAAAGAAAAAAAGGAAGCTCGGGAGAAATAAATTTATTGCTGGTAAATCTTCTCAAGTCTGCAGGCATCGAGGCTTACCCGGTGTTAGCAGCAGAAAGAGATTTTGGCAAAGTTGATACAACCTATCCTTATCTTGAAAAGTTTAATAAAACAGTTGCATTTGCCGTTGCCGATGGCAGACAATATGTGCTGGATGCAACCCAGGAAAATTGTCCCGTCGACCTCACCCCTTATTCTTTATTAAATACAAGTGCATTCCTGGTAGATAAAAAGACACCCGGTATCATAAAGATCAATACAGGGAAGAGGGCCTACAAAAATGTAATCATTATTAACGGAAGCATGGACACAAAGGGTGTAGTAACAGCTGAAGCAAGTGTAAAAAGCTATGATTACGCAAGGCAGATACGCCTTACAGCTGTAAAGAACAATCGGGGAAAGTTTATAAATGAAAATTTCCAGAAGCCGTATGAAGGTCTTACAATAGATAGCTTTTTAATTCGGACCCCGGAAAATGATTCTGTTCCATTTGAACAAATTGTACGATATAAACAACAACTTAATGAAAGTGGTGGTTTTATTTTTTTAAATATAAACCTGTTTACAGGTCTTGAAAAAAATCCTTTCATATCCTCTGTACGATTTACCAATGTAAATTTTGGTTTTCCCTATATAATGGATGCTGAAGAAAAGATCAAACTGCCTGCTGGAATTAAAATCGATCTGCCGGAAGACAAATTGATAGTATCTCCCGATAACAAGATACAAGCAGTGCGCCAGGTAACTTTTGAAAATAATGAATTAAAAGTATTGATAAGATTTGTTCAAACTACAACGCTGGTATCGTCAGACTCATACCCTGCCATGAAAGAATTTTATAAAAAGATGGTCGACATGCTTAATGAACCTATTGTGTTGAAACTTCCAAACTGATATTATTTGTTGATCCAGAAATCAAAATATTTCAGGTGCTGTATCATGCCTCCTTCTTTATAAATAAGGTCAGCATCTATTTTAAGATCATTACGACCCGCAGGAATACTAAATTCCGAATAGGGAATAAAAACTGATATGTCATTATAATCTGCCTGGTCATAAGAGGGAGTAATTAATTTATAAGCCGCCAGCTGCCCGGTCTTACTTCTGTATGTTGAATTATCAGATGTCAACCTTGTTCCGTCTTTCTTTTCAAAATAACAAGCAAGATAGCCATCTATATTCTTCATACTGCTTACCGAGAACTTTGTGTGTACCCTCATACCCTTTTGACTATTTTCATATACATCAAAATCAACCCACAGATCTTTGAAAGTTGCAGTGATCTTATTTCCCGGTGTACCACCAACGGGTGTAGTTGTACTGCCAGGCTTTGTATATTCAAAATAATATTTTGTGAGTTTTGAGATAATGCCTCCTGCTTTGAAAATTATTTTTACGTCCATGGCAAGATCATATTCTCCAGGATCAAGATCCAATTCGCTGTAAGGCATAAAAACATCAAGGTCATTATAGACTGCCGGATCAAATTGTGGTTTTATACTGCGGTAAACAGCCACATCCCCATCGGTACTGGTGTATTTACTGTTTTTATCCTTTAGCCAGGTAGAGTTTTCATCATCTGTTTGAAAATAAATAGCGAGAAATCCATCTATGTCTTTCATCTGGTAAGCGGTGAACTTAACATGTATCTTCATACCTTTTATGCCATTATCATAGACATCATAATCTATCCATAGTTTATCGAAAGTGGCATTCGGAGTAAAGTCCTTGTTAGAATTATTTGCTGAAAGAAATAAGGATGAGCATAGAGAAAGCATGCTCAGGGCAGATGTAAGCATTATCTTTTTCATCGCAGTTAAGTTTGTGTAAAAATGGTGATTGGTCTTTTAAAATTAAAAATTTTAGAAGAAAGAGAAAAAGATTTTTGAACAAGGCCGATGAGCAACAGGGAAATTACCATTGCTTATCCTAATCACAGAAAAAGGGATTTATTTTATATAATTAAGAGTAATAAGGGAAATGATAATAAGAATGCCCAGAAGAGATATGATGAATAAATAGTCAGCAATAGTTTCAAGTCGTCTTTCAATATTATCATTTGAGCTTCGAATTGAAAAAAAGGAAAACAAACAAGAAACAATCAGTAAAATTGCAATTACAGAAGTAAGTTCATCAATAATGCTGCTTTCAGCTTTGTCAGTAACGTGAAGCGAGGTAATAACAAAAAGACAAAACCCTAAAAGATTTGCTGATGTGCTTAAGATATGTTGCGAGGTATTATTAGGCATATTGAAAAATTTGCCTTGTAATTTAGCGGGATTCTTTTATCGATATTGTTAACTGAATGCAGTACCTGCATATTTTATGATCTTTTTGATAGTAGCTCAAATATGAGAATATTTGATTTAGTCAGCATAGCAGAAAAACCATGTTGCACATTATTCGTCTACATATAGCCAGCATTCGGCCAATTTCTCCAGTCGTTGTTAGGCTTTAGCGTTGGCTTCCATTTTGATTTATCCTTTGAAACTAAAATGTCAGCAATCATTTTATATGTTTCATATTCACTAGGTCTTATCCCGTTACCATGAAAGTATCTTTCGTGATGCCATTTGTCTATTTGCATTAGCCTTGTCAAGTCAGCAGGTAAGTGAGTTCTAAGTTCTTTTTCAGTCGCTCTAAAAAGCGTAGTGTCTTCTTCATCTAAATAGCGCACTAGCGATGGAAAGTCAATTAGCTTTTCTGGATTATCGTAGTTTTGAGGCTTAATATCTTTTGCGATATACTTCTTCCAGTCATGTTCAATACGCAAATATTTGTCTCTTACTTTCACTTCATTTTTATCCTTTGCAACGAGTTCAAAGTCGTATTCTATTCGCTGAAGTTCAGTGTTGTCAATTAGCCATACAGTACTCACGTTTGATGTAGTCTCATTACCTTGAATTTCGCTTTTCAAATTTGTAAGACAATTTCCAAAATATGCTAATTCAATTTCTGCAGAATTACTACCCGTCGAATAACCCGACTTTTCAAAAACGATCGCCCAACGTGTTTCATCAGCATAAAGCGTCAAACGAGAACCTGCTGTGAAAAAATAAGGATGTTCAAGATCAACAAAAAAATGATAAGTTTCCTGGTCATAGCGCTCCAAGTATTCTAAAATATCTTTTTGGCTATAAGGCATACCTTTATTTGTTTGCTTTGTCAGGCAAGAAGTGGAAAACAATAATGTCACTATGAAAATTAGGGTCTTCAATATAATGGCATACGATGTTCATTTTTATATAGAGCCCGGCACAGCCTTCAAATTGAATTTCAACAAGAATTGGTACCAGATCATGAAGTCAATCTATATCACCCTTTCCATCTTCATCTTATATTTTACAGGCCTTACAGTGTAACCTTCTTTGCGCAATAATTTTATCACTCCTTTTTCTCCGGCAAGATGCCCCGCTCCTACAGCGATCGTCAAACTTTTTTCAGGCATCAGCGTTTTTAATTTCTGTACCCAATTACGATTACGGTTATAAATTAAAATATCTTCATAATTACCAAGACCGCCGTCATCGTCTTTCACATATTCCCCAAGCTTTTCTATATCCTGCGCTTTATACGCCTCTATCATTTCCTGAAATTGTTTATCAGCTTCTGATTGTGATCCGCCATCATTAATGTATTTCAATAATTGCTCTGCCTGTAATTTATAGGGTATGCTGTCAAATATGGAAGCCTGGTAACTCATAGTTTCAAGACCCTCTACCCGCTTTTTGTTTTTCTTGGCTTCTTCCAGTATCAGTTGCTCCATTGCTACAGCCTGTTCACATCCAATTCCTGATTCCATTAATAAAGAAGAAGCAAGCATTGGCTTATAAGTTTCCAGTTTGGAAAACGGCAACAGGCCGCCCTTGCTCTCCATATATTCTTTTACTTTTTCATAATCTTCTTTGCTCAGCAGATCGGCCAGTGTAGTGTCATTGCGCATTTTAAAATCTTTCAACGCTGATATCATCTCCATCAGGTTGTCCATGTCTACTTCAAAATATATCCGGTCGCATCGTTGAATAGCTGCTATCAAACTATCGCCAAGCGAGGCATCGTCTTTACAGATCATGTGAATGGTACCATAGAGGTAGGAAGGCTTGGTTAAACCATTACCGCTTATCTCCCAAAGCAGACTTTTTTGCAAAGGCTTTGTGCCAGTTTGTGCTTTTCCCGCAATAAAACCTGCCAGCATTAAGAAAAAACAAAATACATGACGCAAGACAATTTTATTTCTCATCAATTTTATTTTATTTTAATTATTATTTCATCGCCACAAATTCTAACTCACATGAAAAAACTGCTCCACCTTTCTGTAGCCATTATTATTTCTTTTTCAATTTACGGTCAAAAAAATAAGAACAAAGATAGCAACATTCCTGCCTTTGGTAAGGTAGAAAAAGCTGATCTTGAAATGAAAGAATGCGATTTCGACAAAAACGCCGAGGCCATGGTGTTATTTGACAAAGGCCAGTTAAATTTTATTGTTGACCAAATTGACCTTGAGCAGCATGTGCGAATAAAAATTCTTAATGATAAGGGTAAGGACTGGGCCGATATCCACTTGCGTTATTATAGTTGGAAAAATGAGGAAGAAATAAGAGATATTTCAGCACAGGTATACAATCTTGATCCATCAGGAAATATTGTAGTTACAAAAGTTGACAAGAAGCAGATCTTTGAAAAACAGATCAACAAACGTTACGCCGAAAAAGTGTTTACGTTTCCTGATGTAAAGCCGGGCAGTATTATAGAATATAAATTCAAGCATACTGGTATTGGCTGGAACGATTGGTATTTTCAGCGTTCCATTCCGGTAAAATATAGTGAGTTCACATTTGATTATCCTAACGAAGTGGAGTTTTCATTTCTGCCCAAATGCTATTTGCCCTACGAGCAAACCACTGAAAACAAAAGTAACCGCACAATTCGATTTTTTTCCATGAGCAATGTGCCTGCCTTGCGTGATGAGCCTTATATTTTAAATGATGAAGACTATTTACAGAAAATTGAAAGCAAACCTGTTGCTTTAAATGTAAACGGGAGAAGAGAACCTCTGACTTACTTTTGGCCAAAGGTTATTCGCATGCTGCTGGAAGACGAAGATTTTGGTCTTCAAATTAAAAAAGAGATCCCCCGTACCGCCGATCTTGATGCCCAATTAAAAAATGTAAACGACCAGTATGCACGAATGAAGATCATCTACCAATATGTGAAAAAAAATATGGAATGGAATGGGAACCCGGGTATTTGGGCTTTGGATGGAGTAAAGGCCGCCTGGAAGGATAAAAAAGGCACGACTGGAGAAATAAACCTGATCTTAGTAAATCTTTTAAAAGATGCTGGCCTGAACGCAAAGCCAATACTTGTAAGCACACATGATAATGGTCTTGTAAATACTGCAGACCCGGGCACTGTTTTGGAACCAGGATATAAACAGTTTAATAAAGTATTAGCATGGGTTATCATTGGAAAAAATGTGTATGTATTAGATGGAACTGATAAAGAAACTCCTGCTAACCTCATTCCAATGGATGTGGTAGCCACAGAAGGCCTGGTAATTGAAAAAATTGAGACCTTTGAATGGGGTTGGGAAATGCTTTGGAAAGATAATTTGGAATATAGAAACACTGTTTTATTGCAGGCTGGGATAAGTGCGGATGGAAAACTAACCGGCGAAGCAAATATTGCCAGCTATGATTATGCACGGCTAAGCAGAATACCCACCGCCAGGAAAGGCAAAAAAGAATTTACTGAAGAATACTTTTCGTCCAACAACCCCGGAATTACAATTGACAGTATTTCCCTGGAGAATATTGATAAAGACAGTTTACCATTGATGCAGAAAGTTCATTTTAACCAACAGTTGAGCTCATCAGGCGCCTATCAATATTTTTCTGTGAATTTATTTACCGGTCTTGAAAAGAATCCATTTGTGGCTGATGAAAGGATCTCCGATGTGTTCTTTGGCATTTTACAAAATCATAGTATTGTTGGAAATATCACGATCCCTGACGGATATGAATTTGATGAACTGCCAAAAAATATCAAAATGATAATGCCTGATACAAGTATTATTGTTACCCGTACATCCAGGACTGTTGAGGACATGCTTTCATTTCGAATTAGTCTTGAATTTAAAAAACCATATTATTCTGCGGAAGAATATGAAGGTTTTAAAGAATTTTACAAAAAACTTTTCGACCTGCTGAATGAGCAATTTGTAATAAAGAAAAAGGCAAAACCATAAATCTTATTAATGAAAAAAGGGATATTACTTATTTTTTGCGCTGCGATGATCTTAGCTGCCAGGGGCCAGGCCATTTCTTATAACCTTGCAACTATTCCTGATAGTATAAAAAAAGATGCAAAGGTGATATTGCAATCGGAAAATCAAATTTTCACGATCGAAGACATTAATGATGCTTCATTGTATGTACATAAGATCTACACCGTAGTAAATGAAGACGGCAAAGACGAATTGGATTTTGTTGTTACTACGACAAAGTTTATAAGCCTCAGCGACGCAGAACTAAAAGTGTATGATTCAAATGGCAAACAAATCTCAAAGCATAAAAAAAAGGAAATGGTAACTCATGCCATGGGTGAAGGGCTGGTAGATGATGGCTATGTAACTTTCTATACCGTCAATACATCAAACTATCCTGTTACTATTGACCTGGAATATGAATTGAAATTTAAAGGGACATTGATATATCCCTCCTTTGACATATTAACACCTGGTACCGGTGTTATTCAATCTTCATTCATCGCAAAAGTGCCCGTAGGTCTTGATCTCCGATATAAAGCAAGAAATATCAAACTATCGCCAACAATAAAAGATGATGGAAAAATAAAATCGTATACATGGGCAGTAAATAACCTCGCCCCTTTTGAATATGAAGAAAGTGCCGTGAGTTATGAGAACCGCTACCCTTCTATTGTATTGGCGCCGAATAAATTTAAAATGGACGATTATGAAGGCGACATGACTTCCTGGAAAAGTTTTGGAATGTGGTATGCATCATTAAAAAAAGGAATTGATGTTTTGCCGGAAGATAAAAAGATATTTTTTCGTGAAATGGTCAGCGGTGCAAAGAATGATAAAGAAAAGATCAGGATCATCTATGAATACCTGCAGAAAAACTTCCGTTATGTTAGTATACAACTGGGCATCGGGGGATTTAAACCTTTTCCTGCTGCATTCACTGAAAATAAAAAATACGGTGATTGCAAAGGCTTAAGCAATTTTATGCAAGCTGCATTGGATGGTGTAGGGATAAAAAGTTATCAGGCATTGATCAATCGCCAGTCAAATGGTTTGCCGGTTGACCCTGATTTCCCGCATAACAGGTTCAATCATGTGATCCTTTTTGTTCCCTTGAAAGAAGATTCACTTTGGCTTGAATGTACAAGCAGCAGTCTTGATTTTGGATCGCTGGATGTTAGTACTGAAAATAAAAATGCATTGCTAATAACTGAAAATGGCGGTGTATTGGTCTCAACACCGGCCAGCCATTCGCATTCAAATATTTTTTCTGCCTATTCCAAAGTGACACTCAAAGAAGATGGCTCAGGTGATATGGAAACAATCTTTCATACTGCGGGTGAATACAGGGAAATGATAGATGATATTTTGAAAGCAAAAAGAGATGAGCAAAAGCAGTCACTTGTGATGGAGCTTTCATTCAAACAACCGGATGACTTTCAACTTTCAAAAAAAGAGGGAGAACCAACTTTTACAGCCTTATTAAAAATGTCAATTGAAAAAGTGCCCGAGTTTAGTGCGGGCAGCAAACTTTTCCTTTCGCCGAGATTATACAAAATATGGGGCAGGAAGCTTCCAAAGGCAGATAATCGTCATCTTGATTTTTATTTCAACTTCCCTTTTGAAAAAACAGATACTACGGTCTACATATTGCCTGCCGGCTATAAAGTGGATGCACTGCCACCGCTGAAAGAATTAAAAACTGAATATGCAAACTATATTTCCAAATGCTGGTATGATGAAACACAAAAAGCAGTTTATTCTTCGGCTCAAATAATTTTAAAACAGCATGTGATACCGGCCGCAAAATATGCAGACATAAAAAAATTC
The DNA here is from genome assembly GCA_036005825.1 of Chitinophagaceae bacterium. Lineage (GTDB taxonomy): Bacteria > Bacteroidota > Bacteroidia > Chitinophagales > Chitinophagaceae > VBAS01. The sequence continues at coordinate 14,521 of DASYQG010000641.1, forward strand.
TTTGATGATGTATTGATCAATGACGGGCAGAAAATTGTGGTAAAGAAAGAATAGTTAATTCACCACCGCCTCTTCTCCATATAGCTGGTCTTTAAATTTTAGAGATGGCGATGGTATAAGTTTTCCAATATTCAGCTCATTCCATTTTGCATCTACTGATTTTATAGTCTCATCATCCGCAACAATGATATTGGGCCAGTCACGATTGAAGTCGTCAAACTCTTTTGTTTTGCGGGTACCATCGAAGCCGACGCAAGCTGTATAGTTTGAAATTTGTAGTTTGAGGTTGGTCGTTGGTCGCTTATTAATGTGAGAATCTCTTTTGGGATCAAGATTATTGCAGAAACGCCACAAAGCTGTTGGCAGATCATTGGCATCAACAGTATGCTCAACATAGAGTATCATCTTTACTCCTACAATTTCTTTTAATAAACAAATTTGTTCGTGTAACTCTTTTATGTGCCCTTTTCTATTCTTTTTTACTGAGATTATTAAGCAAGAGATCTGTTTGGCAAGCAATGAAGAATTGACGATCTCTATTTCGCCAAAACTCTCCTTCAATAAAAGATCAATTTTTAATTCTTCATTCTTAATTCTTAATTCATAACTTTCATCCACCTCTTCATCAAGCTTAAAAGTTCCATCAATACACATCTTTCCACCAAAGCCCAACTTGCTACAGCTGTGATCAAGCACATCCATTGGTCCTTGTGAAAAATAAATATCGGTTGCGGGATTTATATTCTTAAAAACATACTTTGCCAGTTCTTCATAATTCTGAATTTTCATTTCACCATCAACCAATACAAGTATTTTATTAAACATCATTTGCCCGGCACCCCACATCGCATTCATTACTTTTTGTCCCTGCCCTGCATAATCTTTTTTAATTTTTGCGATCACCAGGTTATGAAACACCCCCTCCACGGGCATGTCCATGTCAACTATTTCCGGAATGAGAGTCATTTT
>DASYQG010000642.1:0-5210 GCA_036005825.1 Chitinophagaceae bacterium
TGGTTGTTGTGCTGTTAATGTACTGCCGCCGGTTTGAGAATGAAAACGAAGCATCATAGCTTTTGGATCGGTAGCGCCAAGGTCTTTCATCATCTTTGCCCACATTCTTCTTGCTGCACGGAACTTTGCCACCTCTTCAAATAAATTATTATGTGCATTAAAAAAGAATGAAAGTCTTTTTCCAAAAATATTTATATCTAATCCTTTTTCCAATGCTGCTTTTACGTAAGCTTTTCCATTGCTTAATGTAAATGCAATTTCCTGGACAGCAGTACTTCCTGCCTCCCGAATATGATAACCGCTGATCGAGATCGTATTCCATTTTGGTAATTCATGACTGCACCATTCAAAAATATCAGTAACGATCCGCATTGAAGGTTTAGGCGGATAGATATAAGTTCCTCTTGCCGCATATTCTTTCAGAATATCGTTTTGTATCGTTCCTGTAATTTTTTTGAGATCGGCTCCCTGTTGCTTTGCCAATGCAACATAAAATGAAAGAAGAATAAAACCTGTAGCATTGATCGTCATGGAAGTAGATACATCTTCCAATTTTATCCTGTCAAACAAAGCTTTCATATCTTCTATTGAATCGATGGCAACACCAACTTTGCCAACTTCGCCTTCGGCAAGCGGATGATCGCTGTCATAACCTATTTGCGTTGGCAAATCAAAAGCAACACTTAGTCCATTGACGCCTTGTGATAATAAATAATGATAGCGGTTATTACTTTCTTCTGCTGTGCTAAAGCCAGCATATTGGCGCATCGTCCATAATTTGCCACGATACATATCGGCTTGTATGCCCCGGGTAAATGGGAATTCACCGGGCTGTTCAAGGTTGAAAGTTGAAGGTTGAATGTTTGAGTAAATATTCTTTATTTCAATTCCCGAATCGGTATATTTTTTCTTTTCATCCATAGCTTTCAACTTTTAACTTTCAATCTTCACTTCACTATTTCATCAACTTCCTTGCCTCATAATTCAATGCTTCAAGAACAATATTGTGTAATGCTTTTTTATCCTGGGCAATAATTACTTCCATTATTCTTTTACCAAGATCATAACCTCTTGCATCAGCTGGTAATGTTTGGGCAATTTGATTTATGATGAGCATGTTTTGTTCTTTTAAATTATTTACCGCTTGCCATGCTACAGGGCTTACATAAATCTGTTGTGAGCTATTGTATTCAAATTCCTGTTTGATGCTTTCCAGCATTAGCAATTGCATTTCTCTTGCGGTAATTCCGGGCTGGTTAGCGCGGCTTACAATATTGGGTAAGGCAACTCGTTCAGTAAGAATGACCAGACGTTCATAAGCTTGTAATTGCAATGGCCTTGTAGTAAAAGCAGGATCAGGATTTTTCCTGGTATCCTGTTTTGAGTACAATAAATAAAAGGTCAACATTGAGAGCAAAACAGCAAACGTGGAAAGAATGAGGGTTAGTGTTTGGGTATCCATAGCTTTTGTTTAGACTTGGCAAAAATACAGGCAAAAGGGTTTCTTTTCGGAATTAGAAAATAGGCCTCAACTTTGTTTTTTATTTTTGTAGATAAATAAAATTAAAATGGTAGTAACAGAGAGCAAACCAGTGACGATGACAGAAGGGGCAATTAAGCAAATAAGGAGACTGATGGAACAAGAAGGTTTTGATACAACTCAAAAGCTAAGAGTGGGAGTGAAAGGCGGCGGCTGCTCAGGCATGTCTTATATTCTCGGATTCGATCACCATGCTGAAAAAGATAAAACATTTGAGATCGAAGGCATCGGTTGCATCATGAACGCCGCTCATGAAATGTATGTATATGGCATGGAGATCGATTGGCAAGATGGATTGAACAACCGTGGATTTACTTTCAAAAATCCCAATGCAGCCACTACTTGTGGCTGTGGTACCAGCTTTGGAGTCTAAATGAATAATAATTTATGTATAGTTAAAATATTCTTTTTCTTAATTTGTTAATTGAAAAGCCCCGATTTTATCCGGGGCTTTCAATTTCTTATCGCTTTAAGAAGACTAGAAAATCATGTCAATTTAGTTTCAGTTTTTACAACTTGCTTACTCATAGCCTTGGGAGCAGCTTCTTCTTTTTTCTTAGATCCCAAATTGATCAGCATTGGAGCGGCTACAAACATTGAAGAATAGACACCAGTAATAACACCTATCAGCATTGCAAAAGCAAATCCTCTTGTAACTTCTCCACCAAAGATGAAAAGAATAAGAATAGTGAGGAACACTGTTAATGATGTCATTATTGTACGGCTCAGCGTTTCATTAATTGACCTGTTGATCGTATCCGGTAAAGATAAATTTGGATGTAAGCGACGGTTTTCACGAATACGGTCAAATATGATCACCGCCTCATTCATCGAAAATCCGATCACGGTTAATATGGCTGCAATAAAATGCTGATCAATTTCAAGCGGGAAAGGAACAATTCTCCTGGCAAATGAAAATACTATTAGCGTTACTAATACATCATGCAACAATGCGATGATCGTACCAAGAGAATATCTCCAATCGCGGAAACGAATAAAAATGTATAGAAATATCACGAGGATCGCAAAGATGGTCGCTTTAACAGCGCCTTTCTTTAGATCGTCCGAAATTGTTGGTAATACTTTTTTCGATCCGATCTTACCAACATTATTTTGTGCATTATCAAATTGCTTATAACTATAGTTAGCCGGTAAAAAAGGTGCCAGGCCCTGAAGTAATTTTGCTTCAACCAAAGAATCAACTAAGTCGAGTGAACGTGAGTCATTGATAAGATACCCGGTTGTAATATCTAAAGTTTTTGAATCGCCAACTGTTTTGATAACCGGGGCTTCTCCAAAAGTAGCTTTCAGATCATCCCTGATCTTTTCAATAGGCACATTTTGAGAAAAACGGACCTGGAAACTGCGTCCACCGCTGAATTCCACTCCCTGGTCAAATCCATAAAAGAAAGATGAGATACCCAATGCCAGTACACAAAATGAAATAACAAATGTTTTTTTGCGGAAAGCAATAAAATTGAAATGCGCCTTTTGGAAAATACGGCGTGAAAGAGAAGTGAAATATTCAAGATGTATTTTCCTTCTGAAAAAGATATCACTGATCCAGCGGCTGACAAGTACACCAGAAAATAAAGATAAAAGTATACCGAGTATTTGTGTAGTAGCAAAGCCTCTTACAGGACCTAATCCAAAATAAAATAGGATAATTGCAGTAAGAAGGATCGTGATGTGTCCATCTAGTATAGGTGGCAGGGATCTTCTGAAAGCCTCATTGATCGCCGAAGAATATCCTTTCCCCTTGGTCAACTCCTCTTTTATGCGTTCTTTGGTAATTACGTTCGTATCAACCGCGAGGCCAATTGTTAATATGAGGCCGGCTATACCAGGAGCAGTTAAAGTAAATCCAAATGCAGTTAATATTCCGATAGTAAAGAGAAGGTTTAATATTAACGCAATATTGGTTATCCATGCACTGCTATTGTAATAGATAAGCATCAACAGGAAGATGACTATAAAGGCAATAATGAACGCCAGGCTGCCGCCCCTGATCGCTTCTGCGCCAAGCGTTGGCCCTACTACTTGTTCCTGTACAATCTTTGCCGGGGTAGGAAGTTTACCAACTTTTAAAATGCTGGCAAGATCCTGCGCTTCCTGAACAGTAAAGTTTCCTGTTATACGTGAATCTCCACCTTCAATTCTTTGCTCTGCCACTGGTGCGGAATAAACAGAGTTATCAAGAACTATGGCAATAGGAATTCTGTTTTTAGCGCTTTTATCTGTAAGAGTTGCCCAATCGCTGGCACCTTTCTGATTCATGCTCATCGTTACAATCGGGTTATTGTTTAGTGGCTCAAACTCCTGTCTTGCATTAGTTACAACATCACCCTCGATCGGCGCTTTATCAAGACCATAGGTTTTAATAACATATAATCCTACAAAATCATTTTTCTTTCCATTTTTACTATCAGTCTCTGCGATGCCATAAAGAACTCTTGCATCAGCAGGGAAATTCGCCACCATGTTCAAATATCTTCTGACTGTAGCGGTATCTTTTATTTTAACTTGTCCGATAGCCGCGGGATAGGAAACTTTGCCAGTTGTTTGATCCTGGGATGGAGGTATGAACTGTATATATTCTCCAAGTGTTTTTCTTTTATCTGCAGATGTTTGTGCAGCCGTGGCAGTACCTGTAGGCGTTGTCTGTGTTTGGCCGCTTAGGATCTGAGATAGAGTGGTATCGGTGTTTTTACCTGTAGAATCTTTTTTTCCAGTTGTATCTTGTGTTTTCGATGCTTTTAAAGTGGAATCAGTTGCTCCGCTCATCAGCTCACTAAAAGCTTTTTCCGCTGCGGTTAACTCATTTTGTAACTCTCCGATATTATAGACTTCCCAAAACTGAAGATTAGCGGTTGACTGTAAATATTTTCTTACTCTCTCCTTGTCATCAACACCTGGCAGATCAACTGTAATAATTCCTTTTGCCTGGTCAAGGTTAATATAGGGTTGTGCAACACCAAACTGATCGATCCTGTTTCTAATTCTTTGGTAAGTTCTGTTAATCGCTTCTCCCGCCTCTTTTCGAATTACTTCAAGAACTTTTGTATCGCTTGCATTGCTTGCGATCTGGTCTGTATTGGCTGCAGAAAAAATACCTGCCAATTTCCCAGTGCCGGCGAGTTTCTGAAATTCATTATAGAATATTGAAATAAAATCAGCATCACTATTTGCTTTTTGCTTATTAGCTTCATCAAGAGCTTTTAAAAACTGAGGGTCTCTTGAGTTATTACTCATTGAACGAAGCAAACCCGTAAGCTCAACTTCCATCGTTACACTCATACCGCCTTGCAGATCCAGGCCGAGATTCAATTCTTTTTCTCTTGAGTACTCGTAGGTATTTCCAAACCATGTGATCTTGTCTTCCTTCGTACTGTCAAGAATTTGATTAAGACGGTTCCTGTAAATTGTTTTAAGTGAATCAGTGTAATCAGCAGGCTTTGAAAACTTTTTTGCTTCAGGATAAGTTGCATTCATATAAGCCTGGGCACGGTCGGCCATTTTACTTTCATGATTGTTTACAAACCAGGTGAAAGAAAGAAGCCAAACAGAATAAATAATAAGCAGGATTGCAAACACCGCTACTAAACCTCTTAATTGCATACGGGATAGATTTACTTTTATTGCCTCATTGCCAATTCCCACAGTGGTTTGG
>DASYQG010000643.1:0-1626 GCA_036005825.1 Chitinophagaceae bacterium
CTGTTGTAGATGTTTTGGAAATCTTCGCTTAATGAAATTTTCCACCAAGGCAGTACTCAAAAAAAATAACATACCGCTCCCACCAATTGAATGAACAATGAAAAATGTGCGGAATGATATTATGCATTTGTCCATCCGTGTTACTGCAGTACAAGAGTGCGACGCAACAGAAGATTAATAGATTCTGTGTTAAATACCCAATATTTATTTGATTTTATAAATTTGTCTTTTAGGCGGCTTAAGCCAGCCTGTAGGAGAGGCAGTCTTTGTGATTGCTTCTCTTTTTTACACTGTATTTTCATGTTGTTCTACCATACTATCATTTTTCTTAAAATAGTTCTTATCATACTTGTTTCCTGTTTTATAAAGTGTATAAATCATTTCCAGTAATTTTCTTTGGATAGCAACCACTGCTTTCATTTTTATTCCGTGCCTGGCTACTAATCTTGCAAAAATGGCTTTAAATCGTTCATCATACCTGATAGCACATAGCGCTGGCATATGCATGGCTTTACGTAAATGTTTATTCCCTTTCTTTGATATTCTTGGTTTGCCTTTTACTGAAGTGCCCGATTGCTTTTCCTTAATATCAAATCCGGCATAGCTCGCCAATTGGCGTTTATTGCGTATCAGTTCAAAGCCATTAGTCTCTCCCAACACGATAGCCGCCGTTAATAATCTAATTCCTGTCAATGAGCAAATGATATTTACATGATCAGTCAGTTGTTCGTCTTGTTTGACCAATGCAGCAACTTCCGCTTTTATTTCTTTTTCCTGCCTATTGAGCATTTTAATTCGTTCTTTTATACGTTCTATACTTTTCTTATTGGGCTCAGCTTCTGCTTGCTCGGCATGCAGTTGATTTTTAACCATGGTTCTTTCTTCAACTATCTGATCCCTTTCACGGGTTAATTGTCTAAGCTTTTTAAATACTGGCTTAGGTTTTTGCCAACGATCCAATTTTCTTTCTAATCCAAACAACGCAATAGCTTCAGAGGCGGTTTTGTCTGTAATGGTTTTCACATCCAGCGTTCTGAAGTAGTTACTGATCTTGTTAGGCAGAATAATACTCAGCTCATATCCTTTTTGTTCTAAAAAATAAGCCAGTGATTCGTGATAGATACCCGTTGCTTCCATAACAAACCGAACCGGTATTGTTTCATCTGCCATTTTTTTCAACCATAATAACAATGCCACAAAACCTTTTGTTGTATTAGCAAATGTTTTGTGTGCATATAACTCTGGTGACCAGTCTTCATACATACGACCTAGACAAACTACTAACTCTTTTTGTGCTACATCAATGCCTAATGCTTGTTTTACAATTTTTTTCATACCAATACAATTTTAGAAATGAAAAAGTGAAAAATCTCCCTTCGTTTTGTCTCCTGGTTGGATATTCTGGATATACCGCTAAAACGGGATTCCTTACATTCTGTTCAAACTCGAGGAGATAAAAAAGAGTGAGGTAAGTTTCTATTGAGCAACATGCAAATAAGCTGTTTAGTAGCAATTCTACTCTCACCCTTTTTCACTTTTAAAAATCAAATCTATTGGTAACTTAAATAATATTTCAAAGAGCCATCTCTCCCCAATTGTAAACATAGGAGTAGCAATTCAGCCGGG
>DASYQG010000644.1:0-15333 GCA_036005825.1 Chitinophagaceae bacterium
ATTATTGATCGTGTCATTGATAGCAAATTTTGTTGCAGTTAATGATTTCCCTTCATAATATTTCTTTGTATACAGGCTTACCTGAAAATCATGTTTACCATAATTGATAGCTGTTTTTGTCAGCTTGCTAACATCATACCATTCGAAATCAGAAGGTTTATATTTTCTTAGATCTACATTACTAATTCGATTTGCATCGATCCATACACCATATGCTTTTGGATCTTCCCATTTTTTTAATTCTGCTGCAGTTGGCGATCTTTTCACTGATGATGGTGATTGTTTTATCCAAATCAGTGTATCAGGTTTAGGCTTATTGTTATGAGCATCATCACCAAACGTAATTTCAATCACTCCATCTTTTCCTTTTTCACCATATTTATCAATGGCAGCTTTGTCTTTATATATACGAGCTTCTATTGGTCTTGAATTAGAAAACAATGCAGAATCAATACTCTTTAAGCCTCTTTTTTCCTGAATAATCCCATTAATAACAACCAGGTAATTGTCAAGATCTCTGTTATTTTTTGGAATTGTATCATTTCTTTCTTCCCTTAATTCGTAACAGTTTCTATCAAAAAAAAGCTCCACACTTCCATTATGATTTTTTGACTGACCGTTAGCAAATTTTGCTAATGCCACTAAAATTGCCCTTGCTATTTTTTCCTGGTTTTTTTCATTAGTAATAAAGGAAATATCTTTTGGATTATTGATAAAGCCGCATTCTAGGAAGAGTGATGGAGCCTTTGCTTCATCTATTACATAAATTGTTGCATCGCCTCTTTGCCTGATCTCTTCTCTAGTTGTGTATATTTTTTTTAACTCGCCAAGCACAGAAGATGCCAATTGTATATCCGGGTAATTATTTCTTTCTTTTGGTATGTAAGCATCAAAACCTGATTTAGACTCTTGCATCTCATCGGATGTTGTATTCATATGTATCGCAACAAATGCATACGGTTTTAAATTATTCACCAACTCAACTCTTCCTCTTAATGCATCATTCTTATTTGTAGCTCCGCCTGGGAATTTTTCGTCTATCCTTGTCATAATGACATTAATATTATATTCTGGTCCCAGCATTTCTATTTTTTTTGCAATTGCCAGTGAGAGTTCAGCTTCGGTGTATTTGCCATCTTTAGTCTTAGCTCCGGCATCAGTTCCGCCGTGGCCGGCATCTATTACAACGGTAATAGAGTTTATTGCTTTTTCAAATTCATACGGGTCAATTCGTTTGTTTTTATAATTAAAAGCAAATAAGAAAACAACGATCGCTGCTACCGGAAACACCATCAGCTTTCGCAGGTATTGATAGCTCGGTTTTGTTGATGTGGTAATCATGGCTATACGTCTTTTTATCTGGTTATGAAAAAAAGGATTTACAAGATGTGTATTTGTATTTAAGACCTGCATCAATAATAGTTCAGCATATTGCCAGTTATTATTTTCTTTTATAGCAAATTCATCGGCCAGAAATTCATGGATGGCTTTTAATTCTTTTTTGATAAGACGGAAAAATGGGTTGATCCAGAAAATAGTTGAAATAAATTCTGTAAAAATTATATCCCAGCTATGCTTTTGTTGAATATGAAATAATTCATGGCGAAAGATCTGTTCCCCTTTTTCCGAATGTAATTCGATCTTCCTGTTCCAGAAAAGCCAGCGGAAAAAAGAAAATGGAGTGCCAGGCTCGTCAGTATTTATAAACTTTATTTTATCGATCTGCTCTGCAGGGTTTCTCTTAATGATGAATCTTATTTTATTTAATGAGATAAAAACCCTTGTGAGGAAAAATAAAATAGCAAGAATATAAAAAACATATACAACTCTTTCTGTGTTGAACAATGAGCTGGTCGCAGGTTCTGTTTGTAAGACTGGTGATATAGTTTCTTCAGAAGCAGGAGAGGAGATCACCTGCAAGGTTTGTAATACTACTGATGATTCGGCCTCATTTGAAGAAAAATAAACCGGGATATTAAGAAAAGGAATAAAGGAGCTAATGACAACGGCCATCAATAAATAAAAGCGATTATAGCGATGGAACTTTTTATTTCGCAGGGCAAAATGATAATAGCCATACAATAAGCCGGACGCGGCAATTACCTGGAGCAAGTAAAAAAGAAGTTGATTCATTTCTTTTGATTTTGCTGTTTTTTAATTTGTGCTAACAAGCTTTCTAATTCTTCGATGGAAATATTATTTTCTTTAACCATAAAAGAAACAACGTTACTGAATGAGCCTTCAAAATATCCTTTCACTATTTGTTTCATGGTTCGTTTTGAGTATTCATCTTTCCCAACCAGCGGCGTGTATAGATGTTGCCTACCCAAAACTGTGACGCTTACGAATTCTTTATCCACAAGAATTTTCAGAAGCGTGGCCACCGTATTTTGATGTGGCTTTGGTGTAGGCATCGCATCGAGTATCTCTCTCAAAAAACCTTTTTCAAGTTTCCATAATACCTGCATTACTTGTTCTTCTGCCTTAGTTAAAATTTTCATTTCTTAAAATTTGATAGATCGAAGCTATAACTAAAAACCTAGTTTAACAACTAAATTTTTAGTTATGTGAAAAAAAATTGAGTTTGTCTTGTTTTGTTTAACTTATTTTGCATCAAATCCGTTTTGATGGCTGATAACATAATTGAGCTTAGACATATAAATATTTACCAGAGTGGAAGTCCGATCTTACAAGATGTAAACCTGTCGGTTAGAAAGGGCGAATTTGTTTATCTAGTTGGGAAAACCGGCACCGGTAAATCCAGTTTATTAAAAACAATGTATGGTGAATTGCCGTTGACTGAGGGCGAAGGCACTGTAAATGGATTTGATCTGAGAAAGCTGGATTGGAAAAAAGTTCCTTATCTGCGTCGTACACTTGGCGTAGTGTTCCAGGATTTTCAATTGCTGACCGATAGAAATGTAAATGAGAACCTACGATTTGTTCTTACTGCTACTGGGTGGACGGATAGAAAATTGATGGATGAAAAAATATCCGATGTATTGGATAAAGTTGGAATAAGGGCCAAAGGTTTTAAAATGCCTTTTGAATTGAGTGGTGGTGAACAACAAAGGGTGGATGTAGCCAGGGCCTTACTTAATTCGCCTAAATTGATACTGGCAGATGAGCCAACGGGCAATCTTGATCCTGAAACATCGGATGAGATCATGAGTCTTCTGTTTCATATCGCAAAAGATTTTGGTACAACCGTTGTCATGGCAACACATGATTACATTGTTGTACAGAAATTCCCGGCCAGGATGATACGTACTGAAAGAGGCAGAGTAATTGATAATGCTACCATATCAATTGAATAAGCTGACGGGCATTTGCCTTATTATTAAAAATTTGCACTAATAATCTTTTCCTGAGATTGATCTCTTCTTTCCCAAAAGGATGATGAAAGAGTTGAGATATAATTGATGCCATAGCATAGCCCTTTGTACCAATATGACAAGCATCTTCCAATCCCGACCCTTCCACTGCCTGATCATTTACTACACAATGCCGCCCATTATAAAGTGCATTGATCAATTTTAGTTTGATCCCCGTTTTATTAAAGGAAGGCAAGACGTGAATTTGCGCATTAGCGATCAGGTCATTTAACTCTTCATCGGAAGGATTGCTAACGATATTTACATTTTCATTTTTTTTACTCTTCCTGATCAACCGTTTTGAGGGATCCTTTCCTGCAATAATAAATGGAACTTTTGCCAATGAAAAAACTCTATCAAGTAACCATACAACCGCTTTTTCATTTTCAGCTACAGATAAATTACCATGATAAAGACAATAAGTGCCGACGCCTTCAAGGCTGTTTACCCGGATATATGGAATAAATACAGGCAAGTAGGTGATTAAACTTTTCTCCAATTCATCCCGATAAAAAACTGCATCATTATTAGATACCGCCAAAACTGGTAATTCATCTGGCAACTTTCTTTCGTATTGTCGCAGAAACATACTTTCATTTAAAAAATAGATCTTCTTAAACAGATTCTTCTCGCTTTGAAATAATTGACTGTAATAAAAGAACTCCACATTATGCAATCTTAAAAAAACTTTTCTTCCATTTAAAAGCAATGGTCGTAAAAAAGCTGTGCAATGAATTCCTTCCATTAAAACAGGGTGATCATCCTTAAGCAGGTTTTTTAGCAATAATGGATTCTCTCTCGACTTTACTATATAAGGCACGGTGAGAGATATACTTTCCCATTTTGATAACCTCTTATAATAATTAACTTCTTCACAATACTTATTTAACTCATTTTGCCGGCCTCTTCCATAATCAAAGCAGTGAAGTTTGATCTTAACTCCTTCTTCATGAAATGCTTTGATCTTGTAAAAAAGATCCACCACACCCCCGTAATCGGCAGGCCAGGGCACATCATGACAAATAATATGAAGCGTCTTATCGTTACTCATTAAGCAATTCCTTATAAAAAGCCAGTAACTTTTCTTTTTCCTTTTGCCAATTCAATTGTTGTTTTGCAGCTAAGCAGTTTTGCCTAAGCTGTAAATAAAGTTCTTTGTTATTAAGGATCTTCTTAATTGAATTAGCAATAGTTTCCGGGACAAGATCATCTATTAATTCCGCAATCTTAAATTGATCATTTATCTTTTTATATTCCGGATAATTCATTGTCACCTGCGGAATATCTGCATGAATGTAATCAAAGAATTTGTTGGAAAGAGATAGGTATTGATTTAGCCCTGTTCTTTCAAAGGGGTTCACAGCAATATAAGCTTTTGCCGTTCTCTTTCTTAATTCCTCCGGGGGAAGCATTCCGAAAAAGATCACTTTTTCAGATAGTTCATTTGCCTGAACAACCGATCTCATTTCATCCATAAAATTTCCATTTCCACAAACCCAAAGCGTTGCATTCACATTTTTCATTGCTAAAGCAAGCTTATCAAGTCCACGACCTTTATTCACTGCTCCCTGGTAAAGAATAACTTCTCCCGATCTTGTTTGTTCATTAGATCCGATAAGCAACGGCACATTACGAACTACTTTATAATTAGCGTTATATTTTTTTTTAAATTCTTCTGCAAGACTATCACAAACTGTATAGCCATTTTTAAATTTCGGGATCATTTTTTTTTCAATCCCATGCCAGAAGTTATAGATCTTCGGACGACTAACAACTTCATCTAACTGTGAAAAATATTCATGAGCATCATAAACACATTTCACTCCTTTCAGTTTAGAAATATAATAGCAGGGAAGTATCGTGTCGAGATCAATGGCACAAATACAATCCATCTTTTTAAAAAGAAGGAAAAAGAAAAGCCGGATATTGAATTCGCTATAGAATAGTTTTCCTTTATTAAACCAGCATTTAATTCGTCGCTGGCTGTATTTTGTTTCTGAAAGTGGGAGAGAGGTCTTTAATTTTCTGCCAACCAGCAACACATCATAACCCGACTCTGCAAGTGTACCGCAAATCCGTTGCATTCGCTGATCATAGCTAAGATCATTTGTTACAGTAAAAATTAGTTTCTTCACTTCTATCAAATATAAAAGAAAAAAGCCCGTCTCGCCTGAGGCGTGACGGGACTACAATATATGTTGAAATTTTTTTACTGCATTATATCTCCTGTATTCATTCCTTCTCTTTCACCTTTCAGGTTTTTGCGTTTGAAAAGATTCGGATCAAACTTTCCAAATCTCCAGTTGAAGTTCAGACGAAGAAGCTGTGGGTCCCGCTGACGGTATACATCCTGTACAAAATATTGTGACTCTGAATGTGTATAAGAACGACGGGTTCCGAAAACATCACTCATATTAAGTGAAATAGATGCGGCCTTATTCTTTAAAAATTCATATTTAATACCCATATCAGCAAAATAATTTGAACGAACATATCCCTGTGCTGAAGAGGCTGGGCCGAACATCATTCCCATACCACCTCCGCCGCCACCGCCGCCACTACCTCCCGGAGGAAGTACTGTTTTAGAATTGTACACTGCTGTTAATTGTACAGAAAAATTCTTTGGAAGCTTGAAGTTATTGTTCAGTTTTCCAAACCAGCTCCCAAACTGATCTTGTTCAGGTTGTGCAGGATCGTCGATATTGATCTTTGAAGTATACAGGTTCACGTTAGAAGTAAGATCCCACCATTTAGTTATTTTATTTTTCATGGTAAGTTCAAGACCCGTTACATAGCTGGAATTTGCATTTATGTAAGTATTGAGCACATAATCTTTGCCATTTACAGGACTTGTATATTTCTCCTGGTAACTGGTGATGAGGTTGTCCGTGTGCTTGTAGTAGGCCGAAGCAACAAAATTATCTTTGTTCTTAAATATTTTCTGGTAAGATAACTCAAATGAATTCGTAAACTCTGGTTCCAGATCGGGATTACCTTTTCTCAGGTTAAGGAAATCAGATGAATCAGTAAATGGCGATAACTGGAAAAAATTTGGACGATTGATCCTTCTGGTATAATTAAGTTGTAACTCCTGTTCTTTTTTCAATTTTTGACTTAAGAAAACACTTGGGAAAAAGCTAAGCGGAAAAGAATTACTAAACGTTTCATGTGTTTTCTTAAGTTCACCATCATAGCCAGAGCTTTCAACTCTTAGACCCAGCTGGTATCCGAAAGACTTTAACTGGTTAGTATAAGTTGTATAAGCAGCCAAAACATGGTCTTCGCTTACATAATCGATCTGTGACGCCTGTTGAAGTGTTGGCTCTCCGGTAACGGGATCAACATAATAAAATGCACTTGTGCTGTTTGCTTTGTTGAAAGCACCTCTTACACCCATCTCTATTTTTGATTTGTCAGTAATGGGGTTCACAAAATCAGTTTGTACGATTATACTTTGCCCGGTGCCGGAAGTGTTTTGTTGCTGACCAAATTGACCAGCAAGAGTATTTGCAGGATAATTATAATAATCAGTTCTAATAAGGCTCTCATTTATGTTTGTCCTTTTATTATATGTGGCATCTGCTGTCCACTCTCTTCCTGCTTTAGGGAAATTATGTTTGAAACTTAATTGGGCACCTCTGAATTTGAAAGTACCTTCTGAGTTTGTAAGTCTTTCAAGGTAGGAAGTTTTCTTCACTGTATAAAGAGAATCCACCAACAACTTGCTAATTGATTCAGGATGGAATGTCCCATTACCAATATTTGTACTGGCAGAAAGAGTATTCCTGTTATCGATAAAATAATCAATACCAGCTCTGAAAAATTCAAAATTACCAACCATCTCACTTCTATCGTCCTGGTGCATGTAAGTGTTTGGTTGATCAAGAATATTATACCTGTCAGTATAGCCAGTGCTGATAGATTTACGTTGATTATAATTGGCGCTTCCAAAAACATTTATTTTGTTTTGACGAAGACTAAAATCGGCTCCTAAACCAATTTTTGCTCTTGAGTCGATACTTGAACGAACGCTACCATTGTAACCAACTTTTTTATTTTTCTTTAAAACAATATTTAAAATACCAGATGTGCCACCAGATGCATCATATTTAGCTGATGGATTTGTAATAATTTCAACTGATTCGATCGCATCAGCTGGGATCTGCTCAAGCTGCATTGTGGTTGGGCGACCATCAACAAAGATCTGAGGTGTATTATTACGAAGTGTAACATTGCCATCCAGGTCAACTGAAAGAGAAGGAACGTTTTTCATAACATCAACCGCAGTACCACCTGCAGCAATCACATCTTTTTCTACATTATATACTTTTCTGTCAATGCCTAATTGAAATTGTGGTTTCGAGCCAACTACAGTCACATTACCTAATACTTGTGCATCTATTTCTAATTTTATATTACCAAGGTCTTTATCAATTGCATTTAACATAGCACTCATATCAGCACCAGGTTGCATTTTAATTTCAAAGCCTGCATTTTGTTCGATTGGCTTAAAACCCATAGCAGTAATTCTTAATTTGGATTGTCCAAAAAGAGGAACGTTTTCTAAAGCAAACTCACCATTTGCTTTTGTGAGCATCCCGGCTATTATTACATCTTTTCTTTTTTTGGTAACTGTATCCATGCGACTTTGAACTAATGTAACTGAAGCTGCATCAACAGGCTTTCCACTTTGGGCTTCTACAACCTTTCCATACATACGACCGGTCATTTGTTGACCTTTCCCAGCCCCTCCGGGTCTCTGCGTCATTGGATTCTGAGCAAATAAGCAAAAGCTGGTAAGGTTTAATAAAAAAAGGAGAACTAACTTATTCATTTTGCGAGTTTTGGAATTAGACGTACAAAGGTCATTTAACCTTCTCTAAATGTCATTTTTAAATGACAAAAGGCTTAAAGGCAATCATAGAAGGAAAAAGGTCGGGATGGTAACCTTAATTAACTATTTAGGTAAGAAATAAGTGATTAAAACCTGCACGATACCGATAATAAAACCAATGACTCCACCAAGAATTTCAACGAACCTGAACTCTTTGCTCATTATCTGGTATAAAATATCTTCCAATTTATCACTAGAAAATGCCGAAACCTTTTCTGTAACAATTTTTTCCAGGTCCAATTCTTCCTGCAAATGACCTACATAGCTCTTCATTATCTGCGGAAAAAGTATTTCCAATTCCTGCATAAATATTTTTTTTAGGGATTTGATCGTTTTATCTCCAATAAACAAACTCAAGAAAGGCATTTCATCGCTCAGTTTATTTCGCAGGAAGTTATCAACATGTGCCTCGACCATGGGCATAAGTTTTTGCAAGTTCTCTGGGTGGGTTATTTTTTGTTCTATGTCTTCAAAAGAAAGAAATTCCACACTGATCATCTTTCCCAATTTCTCAGCAAATATTTTTTGACGCTTTGGAAAAATTCCATGAAAAGTAATTCCAAGTATACGCTTTGGATCTTTCGGATGAAAAAGCATTTTAATAGCGATCCAATTTGTGAACCAACCAATAAACGCCGAGATCAAAGGGATAACAAGAAGCTGAATCAACAGGGAATAATTCATTGATAAGTTTGGGCAAAGAAATAAAAACAGGCACTCGGTTCAAAATCTCATTTTGGGCACAAGAGCGAATTATATATTTTTGCTGTCGATAAAATGGTAGCCATAGCTCAGCTGGTTAGAGCATCAGATTGTGGTTCTGAGGGTCGTGGGTTCGAACCCCATTGGTTACCCAAAAAATGTAAAACCTTCTGTATACAGAGGGTTTTTTATTTTCATTCTACTCACCATTCATCAAAAAGCTCTGTTAAAAGGAATTAGACGTAAGAAAACCCGTGTTTTTGCGTTATTTTTACGACGCTTATAAAGCTCATTAATAATGATAAAGCTGATAAATTATATGACAAACTTTAAAAGATTACCTATCCTGATTATCATCCTGCTTGTTGCAGGTGCGTTCTTTGCCGGCTCAGTGAAAAGAGAAGTCGATCCACCCGGTAAATATGAAAAGATATTGCACAATGTTACTGATATGCTGAAGGAAGCTCACTATAGCCCTAAGCTTATTGATGACAGCTTTTCTAAAAAAATATTTTACAAGTATTTTGAAGTGATCGATCCTAATAAAAATATTTTCTTGAAAGAAGATATAGATGCTCTAAAAAAATTCGAGTATAAGATCGATGATGAAATGAAAGGCGGTGATGTTGAATTTTTCAAAGCAGTTGGCCAGGTGTTTAATAAAAGAATGGAAGAGGCAGCCTTGATCTCAAAAGATATTTTAAGCAAGCCTTTTGACTATTCAATTGATGAAACTTATGCAGGTGATCCCGATAAATTAAAATTCCCCGCGACAGAGGCAGAAAGAAAAGAAAGCTGGAGAAAATCACTCAAATACCAGTCACTTGACAGGTATGTTGACCTGATCGAAACAAGAGAAAAAAATAAAGATGTAAAAGATTTTAAGGTAAAATCAGACGCTGAATTAGAAGCTGAAGCAAGAGACAAAGTAGTTAAAACCATGGACAGAACTTTTGAAAGATATCGTTTCAAATTTTCTGAAGATGATAAATTCAATTTGTTCGTTAGCATTATTACAAATGCGATGGACCCACATACAGAATTTTTCCCTCCTGTAGATAAAAGATATTTTGATGAGCAAATGAGTGGCCGCTTCTTTGGCATTGGCGCATCACTTTTATACGATGAAGGCAATATCAAAATAAATACATTGGTTGCAGGAAGCCCGGCATGGAAAAGTGGTGAAGTGCAGGTAGGTGATATAATTTTAAAAGTTGGGCAAGGTAAAGAAGAACCTGTTGAACTTACCGGTTTTGTAGTGGAAGATGCAGTAAAACTTATTCGTGGTAAAAAAGGAACCGATGTGAAATTGACTTTGAAGAAACAAGATGGTTCTGTAAAAGTGGTTACGTTGGTTCGTGATGAGATCGTACAGGATGAATCATTTGCAAAAAGTGCAATTATCAACAATGGTAATTCAAGATTAGGATACATTTATCTTCCTGAATTCTATGCAGACTTCGACAGGCCAAATGGTGCCCGTTGTTATATCGATGTAGCAAAAGAGATCATTAAGTTGAAAGAGGATAAAGTTGATGGCATCATCATGGATCTTCGTAATAATGGTGGTGGCTCACTGTATGATGTGGTACAAATGGTTGGCCTTTTCATTGATAAAGGTCCAATAGTACAGGTAAAAGATCGTGATGGTAAGCCCAATATTCTGGAAGATAAAAATCGTGAAGTGTTATATGATGGCCCGCTTACTGTAATGGTAAATGAGTTCAGCGCATCGGCTTCAGAAATTTTTGCTGCAGCCATCCAGGATTATGGCCGCGGTGTAGTTATTGGCAGCACTACCACTTATGGTAAAGGAACTGTTCAGCGCAACCTTGGTCTTGATCCGGAATCTGGTTATTTGAATTCTAATTCAGACTTGGGAACTATCAAATTAACCTTGCAAAAGTTTTATAGAGTAAATGGTGGATCAACACAATTAAAAGGTGTTACATCTGATATAGTATTACCGGATAATTATGAATATCTGAAGTTCCGTGAGAAAGATGACCCCGATGCATTGCCATGGGATGAAATTCAAAAAGCATCTATCAATAATTGGAAACCCGGTTATGAATTGGCAACAATTCAAAAATTAAGCGAAGCAAGGCTTCAATCAAACAAAGCATTTAAATTAATAAAAGAAAATACAGAGTGGCTGGCAAAACAAAATGACAGGGAATATCCTTTGAATTTTGAAAAATACCAGAAAGAACAAAAAGCTATCCGTAACACAGTTCGTCAAATAGAATCTTTGAAAAAATTGGAAAATGAAATGGATGTAAATTCTCTTCCGCAGGATTCAAACAGGTTTACTTATGATAAAGGCAAACAAGACCGCTTTGATCAGTGGATAAAGAATCTTCGTAAAGATATTTATATTGACCAGGCAGCGAAAGTAACTGCCGATATGGTACAGCAGAAAAATCTTGTACAGGGTAAAGCTGATGAGGTTAAGAAACCGTTTTAATAAATCAAAATAAAATTGAAAACACCCTCTGAAAAGGGTGTTTTTTTATTTTATATCCTCTTAAAAGATAAAATGAATAATCGTATATATATAATTTTAGAATTTATTGTAGGACTTGTATTCTCACTAATAGGGCTATTCATTTTTTCCGAAATGGCTAAAAGCTTCTCATTATCTACATCAATTCTCTATGGATATATTGTTGCTTTTATTTCTGGTTTTTTAGGCGTAATTCTTGTTGGGTACTTTCATTTTAAAAAAACTAAGAAATTGAACTATTTTGGAAAAGCAATTGGATTGTGTTTTATCTGGTTTTTTCTGTTTGCAGGTTTATACTTGATCACTCTGGCATTAATTCCACAATTACCCGGAATTCTCTCTATAATTTTCCCTTTAGCAGGTGCCGTATTTGGATTTAATAGTGAAAAGAGTGCTTCCTCTATACCGAACTAAGCTTTTTACAAATACCTTTCTTTAATTATTCCGCAATGATGATTCACATGCCCGGCAACGATAAAACCAATTCCTAAAACATAAATTGAATTCTCACTAGCTATTCCTGTTTGCTCCAGTTGCTCGTTATCAAATGAAGCAAACATAGCTTCGGTTGATTTACGCAAAGCAGTAAACTCTTCAACCATATCATTCCAGTTTCTTTTGTCTGCTTTTGCTGTTTGGGCAAAAAGATTTTCATCAAAGCCGGGAAGGGGAGTGTCATCTTTTCTTGCAAAACGAAGTGCACGGTATGTAAATACCCTTTCGCCATCTAGCATGTGTTGTACTACTTCTTTAATTGTCCATTTTCCATCAGCATAGCGATAATCATGCTTTTCTTTAGGAATAGCTTTTAAAAGACTAAATAATTCAGAGGTGCTATTTCGCAAAGCCGATATAAGATCATTTTCTTTTACTTTACCAATGTATCCATGATAAAATTCTGGTACGCGGGATAGATCTGGGCGAGGCATATTAAGAAATTGTTTAAAGATTAAAAAAGTTTAAGAGTTTAAAGTTAAAGATGGAAGAGTTATTAAAATAAAAAAACCTCCACAAAATTGCGGAGGTTTTCAAGATCGTTTGTTCTAAGATCAGAATGGTTTCATTTGATTGCTCGTTGATCTTTCACCTTTTAATGTTGATGCGAGTTTCATTGCCTCGTATGCATTTACAATGCCGCCTGTTTTGGAAAGCTCTGTGATCTTTGTTTCTTTATCGGTGCCAGGCATTATTACTTTTAAAGAAGAAGGCGGAACGACAGCAGATTTTTCAATACAATACTTTACCTGTTCTGCGCTTAGGTTAGGATAATACTCCAAAATCAACGCCGCAATACCAGCTACAACCGGCGAAGCCATACTTGTTCCTTGCTCATTTTCATAATGGTTTTCAGGAACTGTTGAATATATTTTCATCCCCGGGGCAAATACATCAACCGATTTTCCATAATTAGAAAAATAAGCCACAATGGAATTATAAGGCACTCCATCATGTACTTGTGGAATTGTCATATCACTGCTGGCACCTACAGTTATCCAATTCTTAGCTGTAGTTCCATCCAATAAATTATTATTAGGAAAATGTATCATTGAATCGGCATTGAAGTTTTCATTACCGGCAGCAGATATCAATAAAACACCTTTGCTTTCGGCATACTTTACAGCATCATCAACCCATTTTTTATCAGGAGAAAAATATTTTCCAAAGCTCATATTGATAACCTGGGCGCCATTGTCTACGGCATAGCGTATGCCAAGTGCTATATCTTTATCGTACTCATCACCATCCGGAACTACCCGAACCGACATGATCCTTACATTATCAGCAACACCATCCATCCCTTTTTTATTACTTCGTTGTGCTGCTATGATCCCCGCAACGTGAGTGCCGTGCAATGAAGAAAGATTATTGGGAACATATAAATTTCCATTGCCATAATAACGGTCATTAAAATCACTATAATTATCTTTTACAATATCTTCCCTGTATGCAGGCGGAGCTTTTTCTTTTGCATCTGCTTTATCTTGTTCCTGGTCAAGGTATTCCTTAAAACCGTCCATGAACTCTTTGTTTGTAATATCAGTTAAATTATTTGCTTGCATAAGATCAAGCATGGCCATCTGTGACATTTTTACTTTCTCAGTAGGAGCCGCAAATTTTTCCAGCTCTTTTCCGGTATATACAGACTTGCGCATAGCGCCTTGCAAAATAGAGTCAGCTTTTAAAAGATTAGTGTAAGCCTTACGCATAAAAACAAGTTCAAGAGAACTCAAACTTTCACCTTTAAACAATTCTTCTTTTGCTTTACTCCACATTTCGTATTGATAAAGCTCATCCTTGCTTAATGTTTCCTTATCTATTTGTTTGCCTTCATATTTAGATCTGTAGGCGTAATAAACTCGGTCTCTTTCAAGTGAAGTTTTTGTTACGCTCTTACCATCTTTGCCTCCAAGGAAATTCCATCCATTAATATCATCCACATAACCGTTCTTATCGTCATCAATACCATTACCAGTTATTTCTTTAGTATTTCGCCAGAGAATTTCTTTAAGGTCTTCCTGCGCTGTATCTATACCACCATCAAGTACTGCCACGATAACGGTTTTACTTTTCTTTCCTTTTACAAACTCGTATGCTCTATCTAAGCTAATTCCCCAGGCACCTGTAGTGGATGGGTCTTGTAAATGCCATCCATTGGGTACAGACTGTTTTACACTGTTTTGGGCAAAGCCGCTGGTCGTAAGCAGAGCCAAAACCATCATGATCACAAAGCCTTTTGAGATTCTATTCATTTTTGTTTGATTTTAAATACAAAGATTAAAAAAGGGGTAAAATTAAATAAACCATCCATACAATTTTAGTAAACTCTTATAGAGATGATTTTTACATGACAATAAAAGAGCCAAAAGAAAACCTCCCGGTTGCATTGGGAGGTTTTTTAACTCTTTTAATTATTTCTCAATTTAAGTTCAACTCTTCGATTGAGTGCTCTTTGCTGTTCGGTCTTGCCCTCATTCAATGGTTTGGTAGGACCAAAACCTTGTGAGCTCAATTTCGATGGGTCAACGCCTTTTCCAATCAGGTAGTTTTTCACCGTCCCGGCCCTTTCATTTGATAACTTCATATTTGCATTGAAGTTTCCATCATTACTTGTATAGCCTTCAATATCAAGCCTAAGCTCTGGCTGTTTTATTAGCAAGTCAGCAATCTCATCCAGCACTTTTTCTGATTCGTTTAATAAAGTTGCCTTTGCAAAATTGAACTGGATCTTTCTCGCTGCATATTCTACTTTCTGTATTATTTCTTTTTTGATCTCAGGACAGCCATTGTTCTCTTTCAAACCGGGTTCATTTACACATTTATCTTCTTCATCATTTACGCCATCACCATCCGTATCTGGAATTGGGCAACCGTTATAACGGGCAACACCTGGTACAGTCACACATTTATCATCTTCATCATTAATCGCATCTTTATCTGTATCTGGAATTGGACAGCCTTCATATTTTGCAATACCCGGTATAGTCACGCATTTATCTTTATCATCTGGAATGCCGTCTTTATCTGTATCAGGAATTGGACATCCTTCATACTTCGCAATACCTGGTACAGTAACGCATTTATCCACTTTATCAGCAATACCATCTGCATCGGTATCAGGACAACCAAGTGTAACAAGTGGTCCGGACTCAGTAACACATGAATCCTCCTTGTCTATTATTCCATCGCCATCAGTGTCTTTTGGTTTATCTTCTAAGGAAACAGGTTTGCCGATGAAAATACCAAGCGTCACGCCATAAACCTGGTTCTTAAAACTTCCATCATAAGTAGCAGTGTACATATCAGTAAGGCCACGACTAAAATTACCAGCAATAAAAAGTCCCTTGAACTCGATGCCT
>DASYQG010000645.1:0-2867 GCA_036005825.1 Chitinophagaceae bacterium
GTCTTAACTTTTATACTTTGGTAACTATAACCTCTGCCTGCAGGAAAAGTTACTTTACCACCTACTACCTGTACACTCCATTTATGCGTTGGAGGATCGCTAAGGTTACTAATGATCTTTGTTCCTTCAAGATGAACACGATTCACATAATAATTTCTGAAAGTGATCGTAACTACAGAACCTGGTCTGCGTAAAGGCGCAGTAAGATGAACGATGATAGCGCCGGAACGAAATTTACCATCACGACCTAAACAACCATTACCAAAATCAATTGTAATTGTTTTAGGATACGTAGAATCGTTTGGTGTGATCGTGATCTCAGCACAATCACCAATGGCTGCTCTTAATTCTGGAAACAAAGGATGAAATCGTCCATTGATCCCAAACTCACTGGCATTACCTTCTTCATCGGCTGCAGTGGTAGCCACATCTTCTGCGTCGTCAAAACTGGCTTCGGCCATTGAGCTTTCTTCAGAATAAGCGGTGGCCTGTTCTTCGGTTACAGAGATGTTGGTGCCTGAGCTAAGATCTTTTTGGCAAGAAAAAAGCATAGCGGCCACTATGATTGTAAGTGCAGCTATGCTGATTCGGTTAATTGAGAACATTTTCATTTTATAAGTTTTTAGGGTTGTGGAGAAATCAAACACGCAATATGAGAAGCCGGACTTTTAAAAAAGTTTAACCGGTAGTAAAAAAACTTCTATTTTCCGTTTTAATGAAGGAGATATTTAGATACCTAACTGATTACTTCAAAAGTTTAAATAGTAAAGTATTTGCAGCTTGTACCCTTTTGACAGGTTTAATGATCTATCTGAATTTTCACTATGAGATCGATATCAAAATTGATGGATCTGATTCGATTGGTATTCAATTCCTAATTCGCTATTTGATCTTTTTGATTGCTTTTGCGCTGCCCTATTTTTTTTATTTTCTTTTAGAGGGAAAAAATTATTTTAGAAGCCCATTAATCCTTTTACTTATTTTGTTGTCGCCGGCTATTTTTTCCTGGAAAATGGTCATGAATACAGACCTGCATTTAACAAATAACAGTAGTTGGGATTATTACTGGAACCGGGTGGCTTACTGGCCGGTAAGGCTAATAGTAATGAGCTCTATGGTTTTTATTATTTGGAAGATCTTTTATTCCAAAGAAAGTTTTTTTGGTTTAACGGTAAAGGGTTTTAATTGGAAGCCTTATTTAATAATGCTGCTGATAATGGTTCCATTAATTGCAGCAGCATCAACTCAACCGGATTTTTTAAGTATGTATCCAAAACTGACAGATGTTGACCCGGTTTTATCTGGAGTGAAAAACAAATGGCTCTATCACCTACTTCATGAACTTTCTTATGGAACTGATTTTATTTCCGTAGAACTTTTCTTTCGGGGCTTTCTCATTTTAGCTTTTATAAAAGTTGCGGGCAAAGATGCGATCTTACCAATGGCTTGTTTTTATTGCACCATACATTTTGGCAAACCACTTGGCGAATGTATCAGTTCTTATTTCGGTGGAATGATATTAGGCATTGTTGTTTATAATACAAGATCGATCATTGGCGGATTAATGGTTCATCTCGGCATTGCGTGGTTGATGGAGATAGGTGGATATATTGGAAACAGTTTGTTCTAAATTGTCCATTCATCATGCACAATTCCTACCAAGAAAAATTTTCCTTTTCTTTCTTTAAAAACCAGGCGAAGAGTTCTCCAATCCATTCCTTCATATTTTTCTTCGAACCCTGAAAAATGACTGTCGGTAAAGTCACAATCTTTATAAACTGATAAAAGATTATTTAATGAATTCCCGGTTTTGATAAATTTATTTACTCTTCGAGTCTCTGGTTTAACAAAATCAACATCATATACAAATCTCTGCATATATTCATTTAATGTCATCCGGATCGGTTTTTCATTACCATCAAATGCTCCCCAAAGAATTTTATTCTGTATCGGCCTTGCAGCCTGATCAGCAAACTTTTCTTTGGAAAGTATTACGTTATCGACAGTATCAACATATGCGTATGGCGAAAATCGTACACCTGAAACAGGGTCGATATAATTTACAACTGCTAAATAGTTTTTGTCTTTGATCGCTGTAAGAATATCCTGGGTTAATTTCAATAATATAGAATCTTTGTAAGAAGTTATAGTCTGAGCACTGCCTTGTCCGTTTGCTGTGTGTGCTTTATTTCCTGTATCCGATATTGAGTCTCTGTTAGGAATTATGACCTTGCCACTATCTTCCTTTGCGATTGGGTGCTCATTATTCCCTGTTTTTGTTTTCTCTTTACACCCAATTAAGAATAAACAAATTGAAACAATGGCTATAAAAAACTTTTTCATATCGTAATAAAAACGCTGCAAACCTGTAAGCCGGATCCTGTTATCCCGATAAATCGGGATTGCTATCATTTATCTGTCCCGGTAATTACTCATCGGGATCAATCTGCCTACCCTGTATCTCGGACGAGCAGCCCTCAAACGATACTATACGTGGCATTTCAGCATGCAAGGTTTACCCGCAAATGATGTCACCATCAAAAGCCGTGGGCTCTTACCCCACATTTTCAACCTCACCCCAGCCCTCTCCTTTAGGAGAGGGAGAAGGCAGTTATTTTCTGTGGCACTCTCTGTTATTTCAACTTACTTTTCAGCATTGGTTGAAATACCCAGCTATTCACTGGTGCATTGCTCTGTACTGTCCGGACTTTCCTCCCTCTCGCCTAAGGCGAGAGAGCGATAGCACGGTTTGCAGCGAAGGACAAATTTACTTTTAAAATGCGGATCAGTATTCAAAAAATATTTCGGTAGCGCCGTAGCCAAAGCGAGGATCGTATTGATTGACAAAAGTCTTTACTTCTTTGCGA
>DASYQG010000646.1:0-1769 GCA_036005825.1 Chitinophagaceae bacterium
TTGATCATAGATAGGTTTTATTCTGTTCTTAAATTTTTTATAGGATTAGTAAAAGCTGCTTTTAATGCTTGTGAGCTTACTGTAAACAGTGCGATCAATAAGGCTGCTACACCAGCAACAATAAAGATCCACCAGCCGACATTTGTCCTGTAAGCAAAATCCTGCAGCCATTTATTCATTCCCCACCACGCAATTGGAAATGCGATCGCTGAAGAAACCAGTACAAGTTTTAGAAAATCTTTTGAAAGCATGGTGACAATGCTGCCTTCACTTGCACCCAGTACTTTTCTTATGCTGATCTCTCTTGTGCGCTGTTGTGTAGCATAGGCAGCAAGTCCAAGCAAGCCAATACATGCTATAAAAATCGCAAGGCCTGAAAAAATTGTAAATATTCTTTGTGTTGTTTGCTCTGCCTGGTATTGATCAGCCAACGATTTATCAAGAAAATAATAATTGAATGGTTTTTCTTTTACAAATTTTTTCCAGGTTGTTCCGATATCACTAATAGCTTTTTTAAAATTATCTCCTTTTATTCTTAATGCCACCAATCCCGACCGGCCACCAAACTTCTTTGAATTGATCATAACCAATGGTGAGATCGGTTCATGTAAAGAATGATAATGAAAATCCTTTACTACCCCCACTACGTTATAAACATATGGAGAGCCGTCAGGCGCATTATAAATATCATCCGGGCTTGTTAGTCGTGAGCCAATTGCAGTTTTTAAACCCAGTTCTTTTACAGCTCTTTCATTCAATACAACAGAAAGTGTATCTGTAGAGAAATCTTTAGAGAAAAATCTTCCTTCTTTTATCTCAAGTCCTAATGTTTTGCTGAAGTCTTCATCAACAACCATTCCTCTTCCCGTCATTGGAGCCTTGGAGCCGACTTCCTGCCAGGTAGTTCCAAAAAAATTCTGATTGCCTGGCATTGTAGATGTACCGCTTGCCGATTCAACTCCAGAAATAGTCAACAATTCATTTTTAAAAGCCGGTAATTGATTTTCCACCATGTCAGTTCTTTCCAAAACAATCACATGATCTTTTTTGAATCCTAATTTATTGCCCAGCATATAGCTCATCTGGCGATTCACGACAATCGTTGAGATGATAAGTATCACAGAAATTGCAAACTGGAAAATCACTAAGCCATTGCGCAATACAAGACCATAACGACTTGACTTGAATCTTCCTTTCAAAACCATGATCGGGTTAAATGAGGACAGCACAAACGCGGGGTAAAGACCGGCGATAAGCCCGGTGATCAAAACAAAGGCTATCAACACTAATATCCATTTAGGCTGCAGAAAATAGGCTACGCTAAGTTCTTTCCCGGAAATTGTATTAAATGCAGGAATGAGTAAGATGATAATTACAAACGCAAGTACCATGCTTATGACACTTACAAAGACCGACTCGATAAGAAACTGTCCTATCAGCGATTTCTTTTCAGATCCAAATGTTTTTCTAATTCCAACTTCCTTTGCTCTTTCTACCGAACGTGCTGTCGAGAGGTTTATGAAATTGATGCAGGCAAGGGCTAAAATAAAAATTGCTACCACGCCAAAAATGTATACCGCTGTTATGCTTCCATTTGGCCTCAGTTCCGCCTCGAGGTCAGAGATCAAATGAATTTTTGTTAATGGTTGCAAATAATAACGATAACCATTGCCGGCTTTTTGAAAATCTTCCCAGCTTTGATTAAATACCTTATTAATTTCCCCGGATACATATTTTTTTATTATTTCCGGAAATTTTGCCTCTAATGC
>DASYQG010000647.1:0-3788 GCA_036005825.1 Chitinophagaceae bacterium
ACGACATCTTTCCATTCATATATTACGTTTGTTTTGGGAAAACGAATGAACAGGTGCCAGAAATTTTCAACTGAAGGAGAAGCCACCCAATTAATATTACCTGTAAGTAATGGTGTAAAGCTCTGGTTGCTATCACTGATATTTATTTTCAACCGGGGCAAATAATCAATTGCTCTGAAAATATCCTTGTAAATAGCTTCTGACAGCCAGGTGTTAATAATAAAAATTTCCTGTGCCGGATAAGAGCTGACAATATTCGGATATTCTTCGCTGTTTAATTCATAACTGATTCCCAGCATTTCTAATTCAGCAGTAATATTTTTGATCTCTTCGATCGCCACATCGAACAGAAGTTGTTGCCGTAATCCAAATCGCACATAAAGGATCCCGGATTTTGAAGCCGCCAGCAAAATGTTGTAGAGATCATCAGGAGGAATGATACCTCCCTTGAAATTGACTTTAATTGTATTAATGTTTTTCATACGAAATGCCAGTTTGATTCTCCCAAATATCATTATTTATCTCAAAAACATGCCTCATTACCTTTTGGGTGTGATCAAAAAGTTCATTTCTCTAAAACTAACACTTGTACCGGGCAAGACATTGTCAGAATATTCACATAATTGTTTATCTGTTTTTTGCCATTCAGCTCGGAATTGATACTTTTGTATAGTCTACCTAAAAAGTAGGGTGTTTGCCACTGAGTTGCTGCCGGCGAATTGTTATAAACGAAATCAACGAATATGCAGAGTTTCCGCACCGAGTTAGAGAATCCGATTGTTGAAAAAGATATTCTTGAATTAGAAAAAAAGATCCGTCTTTTCCGTGAAGGGAAAATGGATGAAGAAAAATTCCGCAGCCTGCGGTTGGCCCGTGGTGTGTATGGACAACGCCAGCAAGGTGTGCAGATGGTACGGATCAAATTACCTTATGGTAAAATGACTTTGGCGCAATGGAAACGTATCTCCGGTGTTTCTGATGAATACTCAACCGGCAATCTTCATTTAACAACAAGACAGGATATTCAAATACATTTTGTAAGTCTTGATCGTACACCTGAGATGTGGAGCGAATTAGAAAAAGATGATGTAACAATTCGTGAAGCATGTGGTAATACTGTTAGAAATATAACAGCATCGGATATTGCCGGTATTGATCCTGATGAACCATTTGATGTAACGCCATATGCGCATGCCATGTTTGAATATTTTCTTCGCAAACCGGTTTGCCAGGAAATGGGGCGTAAATTCAAGATCGCATTCAGCAGCAGTGAAAAAGATACAGCACTAGTTTTCATGCATGACTTAGGCGCTATCCCAAGAATAAAAATCATTAATGGCAAAGAAGTGAGAGGTTTTAAAGTATTGGTTGGTGGTGGACTTGGTGCACAACCACATCTTGCTATTACCACGTATGAATTCTTAGAAGAAGATCTGCTCATCCCCTATCTCGAATCTGTATTAAGAGTTTTTGATCGTCATGGTGAACGAAACAGCCGACATAAGGCAAGAATAAAATTCCTTATTCAAAAGATCGGAATTGATGCATTTAATGAACTGGTGATTGAAGAACAACTTGCCTTAACTCATCAGGAATATAAAGTTGATGTGAATGGTGGATGGTCAGCGGTGAGTAAACAAATTTCATCGGGTAATGGACAACTCAATACTCACAATTCACAACTCAAAATTGACCCGTTCCGCTTCCAGCTCTGGAAAACCACCAACGTCTTTGAACAAAAACAGCCCGGCTACTTTGCAGTTTATGTTCGTGTACCAAATGGAAATATCAGTTCGCACAGCAGTCGCAGGCTGATAGAGAAATTAAAAGATGTGATTGCCGATGATGTTCGCGTTACGATCAACCAGGGATTGCAATTCCGTTTTATAAAACCCGAGCATCTTGAATATGTGTATAATGCTTTGGATGAAGAAGGTTTTGCAGCCGCTGGTTTTGGAAGTGTGGCTGATGTAACAAGTTGCCCTGGTACTGATACTTGTAATCTCGGTATCAGTAACAGTACAAGCACTGCACTTGCTTTAAGTGAAGTGATCGAAGAAGAGTTTCCCGAATTTTTATACAATAAAGAAATTGCGATCAAGATAAGCGGTTGCATGAATAGCTGCGGACAACATGGCATGGCTTCGATTGGTTTTCATGGAAGCTCATTAAAAGCAAAAGGCCAAGTGCTCCCGGCGCTGCAGGTATTGATCGGCGGTGGTGTGTTGGGCAGCGGTGAAGGTCGTATTGCGGATAAAGTGTTGAAAGTGCCAAGTAAACGTGGACCCGATGTGATAAGAGCGGTGCTTAATGATTATAAAACCAATGCAACAACCGGTGAAACATTTTTGAATTACAGTCAACGCAGTGGCGAGAAGTATTATTATGATCTATTAAAACCATTGGCAAGCTTGGAAACACTGTTGGCAGAAGATTATATCGATTGGGGACAGGAAGAAAAATTTGCAACTGCGATTGGCGTAGGTGAATGCGCCGGTGTGATGATCGATCTTATATCTACGCTGATAATGGAAGCGGAAGAAAAAATTGCAGCAAGTGAAGAATGTTTGACTAATAGCAAATGGGCTGATGGAATTTATAATGCCTATGCTGCACAAATACATACCGCAAAAGCATTACTACTGCAACAAGGTGTGCAGTGCAATACACAACACGGCATACTCAAAGACTTTGATACACATTTCAGCGATAAAGGCTTGTACATACCCGGCAATTTTAAAGCGACTGTGATGTATATGAATGATGTGCCACCTTCTGAAACATTTGCAAAAGAATATTTGCAACAAGCAAACAAGTTTATTGAATTTGCAAAAGTTTTTCGTGAGAAGGTGATACTTGCAGAAAGCTAAATTTTTGTTTTGAAAAATGATCAAGGCTCGGAATTAAATAAATCCCTTATTATTCTTTTCAATATCCCTGACCGCTGAAGCAAACTGATATATTCTTCTTCAGTTCCTTTTGCTTTTAACTCAAAAAGTTTCTTTAGGTTTTTTTTCAAGATATTGCTAAACTTTAATGGTTGTTTACTATTTAAAAGTAAAACACACCAGTTTTTTAAAATATATTGAATTTCCTGTTCATGATAATTTTTTATCTGCAGTATTTTTGCCAGTCGAATAAAATTTTTTTCTCTTGCAATCTTATAATTATTATTATGGTCTTTTTTTAATATTGCCGCAAACACCCTGCTGAGATCAGTGGCATCAAACCGAACTGGTTTCTTTTGAAGAATAAGTTCCATTCTTGAATCCGCAAGCTTTTTTAATACATTCTCCGGGCTGCGATAACCCCGCACAGTTCTTATTTTCAACTCTTCCATTTCGGCCAGCTGCTGTTGTTGTTTTCTCAAGGGACGAAAGCCTGCATGATACCAAAGCCAAAAAGCTCCGGAATGAATACCGTCACTGTTTTCTTTTCCGATCTGATAAGGATCCACAGTGAATCGATTTACCCGGTAAACAGCCCTGTGGAGATTAAGTACACCTTCAAAAATATATTTTGATTCACCTCCGCGATAAGCCGGAAAAATATTCAAACCGATACGACCACTATCAAACAAAATCCACGAGCCGGCATAAGCAACCGGCAACCCATTTTTAAATACCATATATCCCATATAACAATCAATCGGCGTTCTGCGTTCTGGAACCATTCCCATCAATGCAATGGAAACACCCCGGGATAAATGATAATAAGAAATATAAGGGTTATCTGTAAAAGTTATGGGATCAATTTCGCGGAGATGTTGCACCAATATCATTCTTGCA
>DASYQG010000648.1:0-10162 GCA_036005825.1 Chitinophagaceae bacterium
ATCACTAACTCCGATAAAAGAGAAACTTGGAAAGGATATAAGTTTTGGGGAAATAAAGTTGGTTATTGCTTGGCTGGAATTCAAAAAAAATCAGCGACCCATATAGACCATCAATATTTGAACATCGCTTGGATTAATTCCTGAAATTCGACTGGCTTGCCCCAAGGTTGAAGGTTTGATTTTTGAAAGTTTCTCTCTTGCCTCGTTGCCCAAAGAAGAAATTTTTTTATAATCGAAGGAGTCGGGAATTATCAAGTTTTCAAGTTGACTCATTCTTTCAACAAGGTCTTTTTCTTTTTCAATATAAACATCATACTTAACCTGTATGGAGGCTTGTTCAAGAGTGTCATTTGAAAAATGGTTAAGCTCTTTTTTCAGGACAGGTAAGCAATCGATCAAAACTTCTAATTCAATTTCAGGACGTAATAATAATTTAGAAGCTTTTTGTTTTTCAGTTATTAATGCAGATGAAACTTTTTCAAAAAACGGATTGATATCATCAGGAGAAACGGAAAGAGCTCCTAGGATATTTTTTATTTTTTCGACGCCACCTCTTTTCGTTTTTACTTTTTCCATTCTTTCCTGCGAAGCAAGACCAAGTCTATAACTTAATTCAGTAAGACGGAGATCAGCATTATCTTGTCGCAAAAGTGTTCTGAATTCTGCCCGTGAAGTAAACATTCTGTAAGGCTCATTAGTGCCTTTGCTAATTAAATCATCAATCAACACGCCAATGTAAGCGTCACTTCTTTTCAGAATTAGTGGTTCAAGATTTTTCGTTTTCTGATGAGCATTTATTCCTGCCATCAAACCCTGGCAAGCTGCTTCTTCATATCCTGTAGTCCCATTTATTTGGCCTGCAAAAAATAAGCCTTCAATAAGTTTTGTTTCAAGAGAATACTTCAATTGGGTTGGAGGGAAATAATCATATTCTATTGCGTAGCCGGGACGAAACATCTTTGCATTTTCAAACCCAACAATACTACGAAGTGCTTCGTATTGCACTTCCTCTGGAAGTGATGTTGAGAATCCATTAACATATACTTCTACTGTATTCCGTCCTTCGGGTTCAACAAATAGCTGATGTCGTTCCCTTTCAGCAAACCGGTTTATCTTATCTTCTATAGATGGACAATATCTGGGTCCTATTCCCTCAATCCTACCACTAAACATCGGGCTTCTATTAAAGCCTGTTTTTAAAATGTCGTGAACTCTTTTATCTGTATACGTAATCCAGCAACTAAGTTGCTTTTTTGGTTTTTCTGTATCAAGAAACGAAAAGCCAACAATCTGATCATCCCCTGGCTGCTCTTCCATTTTACTATAATCCAAACTGCGGCCATCAACCCTTGGTGGTGTTCCTGTTTTTAAACGATCACTTTCAAAGCCAAGTGAAACTAGCTGCTCAGTTATACCAAAAGCGGCTTTTTCTGAAATTCGGCCTCCTCCAAAATTCTTATCTCCTATATGTACTTTCCCATTAAGAAAGGTTCCATTAGTCAGAACTACAGAATTAGAGAGTATATCATGGCCCAAACCAGTTTTTACACCGTTTATTCTGCCTTCCTTAACCAATAAGCCAACAACTGTGTCTTGATAAAAATCCAAACTGAGGGTCTTTTCAAGCTTTTCCCTCCATTTTGCTGCAAAGAGCATTCTATCGTTTTGGGCTCTTGGGCTCCACATTGCCGGACCCTTAGATCTATTTAGCATTCTAAATTGAAGCATTGAAAGATCCGTTACAATTCCAGAATACCCACCTAATGCATCAATTTCTTTCACAATTTGCCCTTTTGCAATTCCGCCCATTGCAGGATTACAACTCATCTGCGCAATAGTCTGCATATTCATGGTTATCAAAAGAGTTTTTGAACCAAGATTTGAAGCTGCAGCCGCAGCTTCACAACCTGCATGACCCCCCCCAACAACTATGACATCATATTTTTGAAACATGGGCAGCAAAGATAAGTTGATTTGAAATCGACGGGTACAAGTAAAATTGTGCAATTTTATTTCACGTGGAACAGACTTGAAAATGTTTCCCGTGAAACGGTCCTAATAATTAAAATATTTCAAGAGCAGCTTGTCTTCTTTCCTCCTCATTATTTCAATATCCCTTTTCTTTTTGTCAGTGTAGCCACATAAATGAAGGGCAGCATGAAATATTACTCTATGGAGTTCAGATTTAATAGAGATCCCTATTTTTTTTGCATTATCTCTGATCCGCTCGAGGCTTATGTACACTTCAGCAGTTATACTTTTATTATTTGGAGAAAGTTTAAACGTGATTACGTCGGTATAAAAATCGTGATTGAGATATTTTTTATTGATCTCCAGAATAGTTTTATCACTACAAAAAACATAGTTTATTGAATCAAGGCTTTTTCTTTCTTGCTTAAAAATAGATTCAATAAAATGCTTCAGGTTGGTCGTATTTTTCAAACTAGTCTGAATGTCATGTGAAAAGAAATGAACTTTTGTTTTTTTCGGAATACCCATTATTTCAGAATTCGTAAGCAAATGTAATTCAGTGAAATTAGCTTTGTAATCATTCTATAATATGAAATTATCAGATTTAAAACCAGGGCAAGAAGCAATTATTAAAGAGTTTGACAACAATGATATCTTCATAAAGCTCATGGAAATGGGATGTGTACCAGGAGAAAGAATTTTCCTTGAACAAATAGCGCCATTAGGAGATCCAATCTCGGTAAAAATATCTGGTTATTCTCTTAGCCTTAGGCTTAACGAAGCAGAACATATAAAAGTTGAATTAATTAATTGATTATCAATAATTTAAATGGATATTGGTCTTTATTTCGGTTCATTTAATCCCATTCACATAGGCCATCTAATTATTGCCAATCATGTCTTAAATGAAACAGCTATAAACAAAATCTGGTTTGTTGTTTCCCCTCAAAACCCATTTAAAGAAAGCAAAACATTATTAGACGAATTTGATCGGTTGCATTTGGTACGGCTTGCAACTCAAGAAGACAATCGAATTAAGTGTTCAGATATAGAATTCACCCTTCCCAAACCCTCATACACTTCAAATACATTGATATTTCTTGGTGAAAAATATCCCGAACATCAATTCGCCTTAATAATGGGCAGTGATAGTTACCAAAACCTTGATAAGTGGAAGAATTATGAAACAATAGTTAATAATTATTCTATTTATGTTTATAAAAGAGAAGGATATGATATTAAAAAAGCTTATACTAATGCGCCAATAATTTTGAATGCACCGATAATACAAATATCAGCATCACAAATAAGGGAGAGTATAAAATCTGGGAAATCGATTCGATACCTTGTTCCGGAAATTGTGAGAGAAGAAATTGAAACTCGAAAATTTTATAAGCAAAAAAATTAAAAAATTGCTCCAAGAAGCAAACAACTGATTACAATAAAAGGAGGAGGTATTTTTGTATACTGTAATAATGTAAACGTTCCAGCAATAACAATTGCATTTATCAAACTTCCAAGTTTTACATCTAAAAGTGAAATATCTTTCATTAGATAAAATGTAGAAGCAATCATTATTCCAACAACGACGGCATTGATGCCCTCAAGCGAACGATAAACCGCAGCATATTTTCTTAGATTATGCCAAATTGGAAAAAAGAATAAAACCAACAATGCGCTTGGTAAAAAAATTGCAACAGTTCCAATTACACATCCCAACAGTTGCATAATGCCCTTTTCCTCCGGAGTTTTTCCATAATCTTTCAACGCCATTCCGCCTGTGAACGATGCAATTGAAAATACCGGTCCAGGTAGTGCTCTTACTATGCCCATCCCTGTATACATATCATTTTTATCTATTCTCACTTTTTCAGAATCTTTTTCTTTTACAGCATCCGGACGAACACAAAATTGTTCATACATCATTGGCATCAATACTTGCCCGCCACCAAATACGAGACTGCCCATCCTGTATGTATTTTCAAAAAGATTTATAGGAGTTCGATTTGGCCAATTATCCTTTCTGGCTACTTCACTAAAAAATCCCGCAGTTATGAATATTATTCCAAACAACCAGAAGTTCCACCACTTGATCTTTCTTGGCTTTTGTTCTACCTGAGGTATACGTTTACGACTAAGATTGGTTGTTACTCCTCCCAAAACAATAAGTACTGGAAATACCCAGGGTTGTTTAAATAAAAGAAAGGTTGCGATAGCACAAACGCTCATTATGATCCATGTAACGGTATTTTTTATAGAAATATTAAAAGCCATAACTGTGGCATAGACAAGAAAGCCAACCGCCATTGGAGGAATAAATTTGAAAATATCAACGTTCAGTGCTTTTTTATCTATATAATGTAAAAGAAAGGAGAGAGCACCCATTAAAATGCTTGCGGGTAAGATCCAAATTATTAAAGTAAGAACCGCAAGTATCACACCGCCTCTTTTATATCCTATTAGTGTAAGTGTTTGTGTTGATGAAGCACCAGGGAGCAATTGACAAAAGGCCGTATATTCCATCAACTCCTGCTCTGAAACATAAGGCCTGCGGTGAACAAATGTTTTTAGCATCATTCCTATATGAGCTTGCGGACCACCAAAAGCAGTCAGGCTGTGAATAAAAACAGCTTTTAAAAATGGAATATGACGCAGCAGCATGGTTGCTTAAAAATAAAAAAAATTATATGAAGGAATCAGTATGCTTAATGAAAAATTATTTCCGGTACATTCATGAAATTTTTGCATCATGAAACTACTCTTTTTGACCATACTAATTCTTCCTTTATCTCTTTTTCTTTGCGCACAAAAAAAATCAAATATTGATCAAACAGATAAGATCAAATCCGCGGCTGATAAAATTGAAGCGAAATGTATTGCCTGGCGTCGAGATATCCATGAACATCCTGAGTTAGGAAACAATGAATACAGAACTGCTAAGTTAATTGCAGATCATCTTCGCTCTCTTGGGATAGAAGTAAAAGAAGGCGTAGGAAAAACAGGAGTTGTTGGAGTTCTTAAAGGAGCGAAACCAGGCCCTTGTATCGCACTTAGGGCTGACATGGATGGATTGCCTATCGTTGAAAGAGTTGATTTGCCGTTTGCATCAAAAGTTAAATCTACATACAATGGAAAAGAAGTTGGTGTAATGCATGCTTGCGGGCATGATACACATGTTGCTATGTTAATGAGTGTGGCAGAAATACTAGCTGGCATGAAGGACGATTTAAAAGGGACAGTGAAATTTATCTTTCAACCCGCGG
Organism: Chitinophagaceae bacterium; assembly: GCA_036005825.1. Lineage (GTDB taxonomy): Bacteria > Bacteroidota > Bacteroidia > Chitinophagales > Chitinophagaceae > VBAS01. The sequence continues at coordinate 5,235 of DASYQG010000648.1, forward strand.
AAGAAGGGCCACCGGAAAACGAGGAAGGTGGCGCCACGCTTATGATAAAAGAAGGCGTAATGGAAAATCCTAAAGTTGACGCAATCGTAGGGTTTCATATAGAATCATATATTGAAGTTGGAAGAATAGAATATAAGCTCGGCGCTTTTATGGCTTCATCAGATTGGTTTACTATTAGAGTAAAGGGGCAAGGAAGTCATGGATCACAACCATGGCTTGGTGTTGATCCAATTGCTGTCTCTGGACAGATCATCCAGGGCTTACAAAATATTGTTAGCAGACGAATTGATTTAACAAAAGCTCCGGCAGTAATTACAGTAGGTAAAATTGAAGGCGGTGTTCGAAACAATATAATTCCGGAAGAATGCGTGTTGTATGGCACTATTCGTACACTCGATAGTAAGATGAGACTTGATATACATGAAAAAATGAAAATGGTTGCCGCAAATATTGCTATAGCCAATGGTGCCACGGCCGAAACGGTTATCGAGGAAAAAACGTTGGTTACATTTAATGATCCCACACTACTTAAAAAACTTATTCCATCACTTGAAAATGCTGCTGGCAAGGATAACGTAGTTGAAAGAAACTGGGTAACAGGCTCAGAAGATTTTTCTTACTATGGATTAAAAGCCCCTGCAGTCTTTTTATATCTTGGTGGAATGCCAAAGGGGAATGACCCATCAAAAGCCCCTGCGCATCACACGGCAGATTTTTTTGTAGATGAAAGCGGAATGAAAACCGGCATCAAAGCATTTTGTAACCTTGTTTTTGATTATATGAATATGCCGGCAACCACTAATCAATCTTCTCAAACCAAGAAGCCTTTTTAATAATGAAGAAAATATTTTTTTTATTTCTATGTCTTAATTGCACTGTGTTTTTATTTGGCCAAAAAACAGATAATAAACTTCTGAAGAAAGTAGAAGAGACGATACAAGGATTTAATGGTGATATTGGTATTTATGTAAAGAATCTTCGTACAGAAAAAATCGTTTCAATAAATGCTGATACTATTTTTCCAACAGCCAGTATTGTAAAAGTTCCGATACTTCTCGGCATTATGGATAGAATTCAAAGAGGAGAATTGGCGTATGATTCAACCTTGGTTTACAAGGATTCTTTATTGTACGAAGGAGAAGATATTCTCGGCTCTTTCAAAAATGATGAAAAGATCTTATTGAAAAAGGTAATGATGCTAATGCTTACAACAAGTGATAACACAGCAAGCTTGTGGTTGCAAAGTCTTGCAGGAAAAGGAACAAGAATAAATGAGATACTCGATAGCCTCGGACTGATTTATACAAGAGTAAATTCAAGAACTCCGGGAAGAGAAAATAACCGAACACAATACGGCTGGGGACAAACCACTCCAAAAGAAATGGGGATCATCTTTGAAAAAATTTATAGAAATGAAATTTTTTCTGTCGCCGCCTGCGATCGCATGATGCGAAGCCTTGGAAGAAATTATTGGGATCTAAATGAAGCTATTTCTCAAGTACCGCCATACATTGAAGTATTCAGCAAAAACGGCTGTGTAAATGCCGTCCGCAGCGAAGTATTGTTAGTAAATGCTCCACATAATCCTTATATCTTTTGCATTTTTACAAAAAATAATAAAGACACGCAATGGACTCACAATAATGAAGCCTGGACAATGGCAAGGAAAATTTCATTGATGTTGTGGAATTATTTTGAACCAAAAGATAAATGGGAACCGCCAGTGAAATAACATTATTTAAAAAGCTGGAAAACTATTAAGCTGAAAACATAGGCTAGCCCCGTCATATAAATAAGCTGAATGATCGGCCATTTCCAGGTTTTTGTTTCCCGTTTTACCACGGCTAATGTACTCATGCATTGCATAGCAAATACATAAAAGATCATTAATGATAAACCCGAGGCAAGTGTATAAACCGGTGTACCATCTTCTTTTTTTGCCGCTTTCATTTTATCACGCAATCGCAGATCATTTTCATCCTGGTCGCCAACGCTATAAAGGGTAGCCATAGTACCAACAAAAACTTCTCTTGCTGCAAATGAAGTAATAAGAGCGATCCCGATTTTCCAATCATATCCCAAAGGTGCAATTACCGGCTCAATTGATTTTCCTAAAATACCGGCATAAGAATTTTCCAACCTTGCCGCTCCTAACTCCCTGTCTAATTCTTCGGGGTTAGCATTGGGCTGTTGTTTTAATTGTTCATAATGCTGCGTCACATTTTTCATTCTGTTTCCCGGACCAAACGAACTCATTGCCCAAAGAATTAAACTTATTATCATGATTACCTTACCCGCATCAAAAACAAAGATCTTCGCCTTATTGATCATAGTTTGAACTACGTTGCCCCAGCGAGGTGAACGGTAAGTTGGTAATTCAAGGATGAAAAAACTTCTTTCTTTTATTTTAATAAACCAACGGGCAACAAAAGCAACTACTAATGCCATCAGCAATCCAAGTAAATAAAGCCCCATCATCACTAAACCCTGAACGCTTAAGAATCCTAGCAGATAATTATTAGGAATAACCAGGCCGATCAAAATAGTGAACACCGGTAATCTTGCCGAGCAACTCATTAATGGTGTGATCAGGATCGTCAGCAATCTTTCTTTTCTGTTCTCAATACTTCTTGCACTCATAATGGCAGGTACCGCACAGGCAAATCCGCTGATCATTGGCATTACGCTTTTTCCATTCAGCCCTACGCTTCGCATTAAACGATCAGAAAGAAAACTAATGCGAGCCATATAACCGCTGTCTTCAAGAACAGTGATCAGGCCAAACAAGATCATGATCTGTGGCACGAAGACAAGAATACCGCTTAATCCTGCCACTACGCCATTTATAAGAAGATCACTCCACCATGCTTCGGGCAACGCAAACGATAAGGCAAAGCCAAGTTTTGCAAAACCCAGTTCGATCCAATCCATCGGGTATTGTGCGATCAAAAAAACACTTTGAAAAAGCAAAAACAAAACCGCCAACAAGATCAAATATCCCCACCGGCGATGCAGCAAAACATTGTCAAGCTTATCTGTAAACAAAGTACGCTGTAGCGGATCAGGCTCCACTACAGTTTGCTGCATGATCGCTTTTATTCGTGCATAACGTTCTGTTATTTCCTCTGCCTGCGATAATGTTTTGTTTAATGGAATATCCTTTATCGACTCTTCAACAATTTTTTTTACCGAAGAATTGATACCAAGCTCTTTATAATTAAAAGCAAGATGCAAGGCTTTATAATCGCTTATTTGCGGAAGCCGCTCTTTTATTGCCTGCACAGTTCCTCTTCCCCACAGTGCATCGGGCACAAAATTTCTGATAGTAGTGGGAGCAAGCGTAGTCGTTATCTGCGACAAAGTTTTTTTCAATTGAGGAATTCCTTTGTTCTTTCTTGGATTTACAGGGATCACCGGCACGCCAAACTCTCTTTCTAGCCCCGCCACATCTATCTCTACTCCTTTTTTCCTGGCAAGGTCCATCATTGTTAATACAATAACCGTTGGGATCTTCAGATCGATGACCTGCGAGGCAAATAATAAATTTCTTTTCAGGTTTGATGCATCAACGATCACGACCAATATAGCGGGATGTTCTTCGTGATCTTCATTTAGTAATACATCATAAGTCACTTGTTCATCATGCCTGCGCGGGTAAAGACTGTAAGTTCCCGGGAGATCAATAAATTCAGCCCAGAGGTGATCATCAATCTTGGCTTCACCAACTTTTAATTCGACTGTAACACCGGGAAAATTGCCAACTTTTTGATTTAACCCAGTCAGGCAGTTAAACAATGAACTCTTGCCGCTGTTAGGATTTCCAACTAAACCGATATGTATAATTTTTCCGCCCACTGTAACCCACAAATGTAGAAGTTACACCTCGTTGCTATTTACGAAATCGGGTTTTTGAAGGGTGATTTTTGTCATATACCAACTTTTGTGCTATCATCAACGTCCCTTGCGACGCTCCATTTATCTTTCAATTCTTTATTGAACAATTGCGTCGCAGTTTACCCAGAGTGAAGCGAAGGGCCACACTCTTATACTTCTGTTAATCCTATTGACCAAGATGACGAAACTTTAACCTCATTCATTTATTCTAATTAATAACTTTGCGCTAACTAATTTCAAATTCTTATGAATAGCATCCGTGCGGTGTTTTTGTTTATTTCTTTTTTTCTTGTTCAAATTTCTTTTGCTCAAAAAAAGAAAGCCCCCAAACTAAGTAAAGCAGACAATGCAACAGTAACAAACCTGCAAGCTCATATCAGCTATCTTGCAAATGATAAACTTGAAGGAAGAAGGGCGGGCACTAATGGAGAAAAACTAGCAGGCGAATATATCAGCCAAAAATTCCAGGAAGCAGGATTACAACCAAAAGGCAGCGATGGATTTTTTCAGCCATTTGAAATTTATGATGGTAAACAAATAAACAGCGCCACTCATTTTGTCATCAACGAAAACAACCTTGCGGTTGATAAAGACTTTTTTCCATTACCGTTTTCTCAAAGCATAAGTATTGAAGCGCTACCGTCCATTGCCGTACAGGAGGCTGATATGCCATGGTTCTATGATCTAAAAGAAACCCTGGAAGAAAATAAAAATAATCCGCATTTTGATTTGGTTGAATACATACGCAATAATGCAAAAAAAGCAAAAAGTCGCGGCGCATCAGCAGTCATACTTTATAACACTTCGACTATTGATGACAAGCTAAAATTTGACAGCAAAGACAGAACGGAAAAATTAGATGTACCAGTTTTGTATGTTACAAAAGATGCAGCAAAAAAATATTTTACCGATCAAACAGCTACACTTGATATTAAATTGAAAGTGGATGTTGGCGAAAAGAAAAGAACTGGCCGCAATATTATTGGTTATTTAGATAATGGAGCAGCCAGAACAGTTGTACTCGGCGCACATTA
>DASYQG010000649.1:0-18826 GCA_036005825.1 Chitinophagaceae bacterium
AAAGCGATAAGATGCTGCCTGATGATTTTCCCTGTAATTGACAGACCCCGTCAAGAAAAATTCTGAATGTTTACCTGTTGGATAGGCGCCATTTATTAAAATTCCGGAACTGATAAGTTGACTAATGCCGTTGTATTTTGAAAACTCTTTCTTGTTTATACCTCTGGATTTAATAATTGCGTCATCCTCCGCTTTGATCCTTGCAGAGTCTAAAGCATTCGAACCAGCAGGATAATTTTTATAAACAGTGGCTAGGTATTCTCCCGCCCGGGTCGTTGGCGCCTGGTAACGGAAATCGGCTGAAAAATTCAGAAATCCATTTTTCTTCAGCATAAAGCCCCTGTTAAAGCCCAAAGAAACTTTCAATCCATCCCCGGCATAATACTGGCCAATATGCGATTGAATGGTAGTTTTACCAGTTGATTCTTTTAGCCGGATATTTATAACGCCTGCAATTGCATCAGAACCGTATTGGGCGGAAGCGCCATCGCGCAATATTTCAGCACTTTCAATAGCAGAAAAAGGAATTGAATTCAAATCATTACTAACAGAGCCGCGACCTAAACTGAATTTTGGAGTTCCATTATTAAGAAAAGCAGAGTTGTGATAGCGGTTTTCATTTACCAGGATTAGAACGTGATCGGGATCGAGACCCCTTAGTGTCACCGGCTCATTCAAGTCCTGGCGACCCGCATTAAAAGATGGAACCAGGTAATTAAGCATTTGAATAAGGCCAAGTTGCCCGGTCTGCACTAATTTTTTTTCGGAGAAAACATCGATCGGTACAGGAGTATTAAGATTGGTTCTTTGTTCTATTGAGTGAGAGCCTACCAAAACTACTTCGTCTAATTGGTCGTTGGGAATCATCTCAAAGTCGAAGTTTTTTATATCACCGTTATTCACCTTAATGACCTGTTCTATTTTTTTGTAACCTGTATGCGTAATAGTGATTGTATAGTTACCCGGTTTTGCTGAAATAGAAAATGAGCCGCTTTGATCTGTAAGAGTAGTTTTATCCGCAAGAGAAACAGAAGCTGCTTGTAATGCCTCCTTACCATATTTCACTTTTCCTGTTATCGTCCCATTTTGTCCAAACAAGATGGAATTCACAAAGAAAGTTGCAATAATGGAGAGAACCATATTAAGATATGTTCTTCTCATAGTTTGGTTAAGTTTCAGGTTGCAGATGATGCATTCAATACCCGGCTCACGTCAATTTTGTAAATTCTGCCTATCGGTAATTCGTATTTGCCTATTTTAATGCTATCAGTATTGTAACTATCAATTTTATTGACGGCAACGATATACGATCGGTGAATTCTGATAAACTCTTTGCCAGGGAGCATTTCCTCTAAAGTGGATAGTACATACTTGGTGACGATTGTCTTGTTGGTGGTAATGATCTTTATGTAATCTTTTAAAGACTCGATATATAAAATATCAGAAAAAAATACTTTGACCATATTCCTGTCCGCACGGAAATAGAGAAAAGAATTCTTTGCCTCTGTATGGTTTTCTTTGATGGGTGACCATACCTGTTCTGTCTTTAACTCTATCTGCAATACTTTGTTCACCGCTTTCAAAAAGCGTTCAAACGTGATTGGCTTAAGAATATAATCAACGGCATCAAGTTCAAAACCTTCCACTGCATATTTGCGAAAGGCCGTTGTAAAAATAACTTTGGGTGGATTTTTTAACGTGCGAATAAAATTAGTTCCCAGCAACTGCGGCATCTGGATGTCGAGAAACATAAGATCAACAGTTTGCTCTTTCAGAAATGAAATGGCTTCTACTGCATTGTTGCACGTACCGGCCAGTTCCAGTACTTCCACGCCGGCGATATGCTGTTTGAGTATTTCTCTCGCCAGCGGTTCGTCATCAATAACAAGGCAACGTATTTTGTTGTTGTGAGTCATGAATGTTGGTTCATTAGTATACTTCTTCCATTACCGGTTTTTCATTTTCCTTCTCTACTGTTTCGGTCGTATCGTTAAGTTGGATTTTTAGATGCGTGATAAGCATTTCTTGTTCACGGTAAATCTTCAGTTCGTGCCCGGGGTATATTAAAGTTAATCTTTTTTGTGCATCGTTTAAGTCATTGGTCTTGATCTCCGGTGATCCGTTTTTTGGAGCAATACTATTTGCAAGCTTCATAAAAAATAAATTGTCTTCAATTTCAACATCCATATTAAGCCATATATTTTCGTTCAATGCACTCGTTTGTTTAAAACTGTTTTCAATAAAGGGAAGCAGTAAAAACGGTGCAATTATTTTATTACTTGCATCGCCGCGAACGGTTAATCCCATTTCAAATGAATCAGGGTATTTTATTTTCTCCATCTCCATATAATCTTTCATCATGGCAATTTCTTTATCAAGAGGTACGAGTGGGTTATCACAATCATACAACATATAGCTGAGCAGGTCTGAAAGTTTGGCTAGCATTGCTGAAGTGTGAGGGGAATTATTATTAGCGTAATCGTAAATATTATTCAATGTTTTAAAAAGAAAATCAGGATGAACCTGGGCTTTGAGCAATTGCAGTTCGGCATTCAATTTTTCTCTTTCCAGTTTTTCTTTTTCTTTTTGCTTTACCCACCAATATTTTACATATGTTATAATAGCTGCAAAGACAATCACCTTACCCGCATTCACTATTCCCAGATAAAAGGGCGGCCAGAACCGGGCAAAATAGTCATTTACTTTAGGATCTCCGTGAAGAGAATCAATAAAAGGAAAAACATTCCAATACAGGATCCACGCTGCCACGAATAAGAAAATGCAAAGCGCTATGGTTCTAACAGTGGAAGAAAGCCATTTCCCTTTTATCAATTGAGGCAATACAAGGTAAATAAAAATATAGCATGCAACGACGTAAAGCGTAATTAATAATAATGTTTTGATGAACCATTCTGATTCTAAGATGATGTATCCGGTTTTCCGCGTGCCCGTTTTGATTGGTGAAGTCGGAATTGGTCCTCCCGATACCACTGGCCTTGGTTGCGCTACCAAATAATTATACAGCAGGAAATAGAATGTCCACGATGCCCAGAACAGGAGATGACGAAGCAAACGTATTTGCTTTTGTTCTGAAAATATCAATTTATGCCATTGCATATTCCGGAACCGGTTTTATTTCTACTTCAGTTAAAGATGGAGCGGCGATTTCACTTAATCGGATTTTTAAATAAACCGTAAAGCTTTCGGATTCGGAAACTATGTTCATTTCATGGGTGCGGGGATACAGCAACTCCAATCTTTTTTTTACATTTCTTAAACCAATATTGCCTTTTGATGTTACAGGATCTTGTATCGATGGCCGGCTGTTCCTAATAAAAAAGTAAAGCCAGTCATTGTCAGTAGTAATGCTAAGTTTTACATAAGGATAGGCAAGCATTTTACTGGTGCCGTGTTTAAAACTATTTTCTACAAAAGGGATCAGCAACAGTGGTGCTATCAGCTTGCTGTGATGATCCTCCTGGATTTCTACAGTCATCTTCATTTGATCCCCATAACGTATTTTCTCCAGCGCCATGTAATCCTGTATCATTCTTATTTCTTTATCCAACGGCACAAAATTTTGCTTGCATTCATTCAAAATATAATAGAGCATGCCGGAAAGTTTTTTTATCATTTCAGGCGCCCTTGATGAATTTGTTAATGTGAAGTAGTAAATGTTATTGAGTGTATTAAATAGAAAATGGGGATGTATTTGGGCTTTTAGCAATTGTAGTTCTGCTTTGGTTTTTTCCCTTGCCAGCTGTTCAGTTTCTTTCTGATTCAACCACCATCGTTTGATCAATTTTATCATAACGGCAAAGCCGGCAAGGATCGGAAGACTGCCCAATTGTTCCCGCAAGGCAGACCATCCGCCAACTGTTAGTGTATATTTCACAGTAGGCAGGTTCTTGGTTAATCCCAAAATATAACTCCCTATTGCTGAAAAATGTTTTGCCAGACTTGCTGCAAGATAATAGAGGAACAAAACCCCGATTAAGATTATAACAGTAACAAATGCATTCCTTTTCTTATAAAAGCGTTGAGGCAGGATCCAATACATCAATATATATGTAAATATAGCCTGCGGTGCCACGCTAGCTAAAAGTGAATTAAAGATCAACGTTTTTATAATATATAATGCGGGGCCAATTTGAGCTATATCGCTGAAAGTTGCCGGCGCTGCCTCTTTACTAAAGCCCCAACCTTTTAATTCAAGGGTTGGTATATGAAATAATAAAGTATAAGTGAACCACCATACGATCCAAAAAACCACATGTCGTGCAACACGGTGACGGCGTTGATCGGAGAATATAAATTCATGTTTGGTCACAAATTTCTTTGTATTATAAATTTAGAAAATTCTATCCGGTAACAATTCATCTTCAACAGAATTTAGACGGCGGCAATTACAGGTAGACAGAAACCGTCCGTCGTCGACGGCCGGCGTCGATGTTTTCAGGTCTCAAGTATATCTCTTGCCCGTTCCTGTTTGGCGAAATGTGGAAACACCCGTGAATCTGCCATTATACTTTCACATCATCTTTAATTATAAAAAATTGGTTTATGAGAAAGTATGCTTTACATGTTGTGATCATCGTTGCTTGCACAACTTTTTTTTGTTCCTGTCAAAAGCAAATAGATGAACCGGCATTACAACAAGAGGAACTTACAACAGCAACAAATAAAGACCATGGTCACCTAATGCAGACAAACAGGTTCCGTGCAACTGTAGCACAGAAATGGCAGGATCTGCAAAACAGGATGCTGCGTACACCAACAACTGCAAATCCTTATGGTCGTCATGGTCATCGCTGGTTTGCTTATTGCGGCATTGCATTGTATGAATCTGTAGTGCCCGGTATGCCTGCCTATCAATCACTGGATGATCAGCTAACTGACATGCCCGATATGCCGCAGACTGAACCTGGTAAAGCCTATCACTGGCCTACAGCTGCCAACGCAGCACTTGCTTATATGAATAAACATTTCTTCACGCTTACTTATGTATCAGCTGCAAATATTGCTTCGATGGATTCATTAGAAAATGCATTGAATACAGAATACCAGGCTGAATTAAATAACGCAAGCACATTTCAGCGATCAAAAGATTTTGGAAGGACGGTTGCCGAAAGAATTTATCAATGGTCAACGACAGATGGATCGCTGAACACCAACCCACCTTATGTTACCGCTGCTTTACCATTTTGGAATAATACACCGCCTAATCCTTCAGGAATTGCAGATCCTTACTGGGGCAATAACAGGCTGATGGTGGCAGGAAGCACAACAGGAACCGCATATCCTTTGCCACCTTCTTACTCCACCGATCCCAACTCAGCCTATTATGCAATGGTAAAGGAAGTGTATGATATTTCGCAAACACTCACACCCGAACAGGCTGCAACAGCAAACTACTTTAAAGACCAGCCGGGCTTCCAGGCGGGCACTGCTTATGTATCCATTTTCAGCCAGATCATGAATACTGAAAACCCTCAATTGGATTTTTATGCATTGGCCCATGCTAAAGCAGGATTAGCTTTATATGAATCAATGATCAATTGCTGGAAGATAAAATATGAAGTGCTGCTTGACAGACCCATTCGTTATATAAGAAATGTACTGGGTCATACAACATGGAATCCTGTATTTACAACTCCCGGACATCCTGATTTTCCTTCAGGTCATTCACAAAATGGCGGCGCATTTGCAGAAGTAATGACAAGCATTCTTGGCGATAATTATCAGTTCACATTACATACATATGATAATCTTGGAATGGCGCCTCGTCACTACAATTCATTTTATGAAATGGCTGTTGATGTTGGTAAATCTAGAGTATATGCAGGTATACATTATACATATTCCTGTGTAGCGGGAAACAGTCAAGGGAAAAAGATAGCAGAGAACATTTTGAACATTTTGAAGTTTAAAAATGAATGAATCTTGCCTGTTAAGAAAGAGTAAATCATTTTATTTCACTTATAAAACTTTTTTATGAGAAAGCAAATTTTATATGCACCGTTGAGCGAAACCGCAACGTCAATAGTCAATAAAATATACGTAAATAACATAGTTGAGCTTTATGCCGCGATTAACGATCTTGCCAACGCTGGCAAAACGATAGTGCTCGCGCCGGGCACTTATACTTTAAATCCAAATTACCCGAATGGTGGCCGGTTGGATTTATTGCATAACATGTGGCTGCAAGGACAGCCCGGCCATGCCGAACTGGTAATTATTGATGTGACAGCCTTGCCACTTACTTCCTATAAACTTACCGATACACCTCGAACGGAGACGGCTCCAATAAGGATGGGCAACGGTTACAATGTCATTGAGTGGATAACCGTGCAGAATAATATTCCAAATAATTCAATAAAGGCGCTGATTCAAACTGATATTAACGCCACACCAACAACGAAAATAAAGGTGGTCCATACAATACTAGAAGGCAGCAACATTGGATTGTGCATAATAAACAGGTATCCGGTAAACAATGACAGAATTGTGGAAGCCGAAATTGAGAACAATGACATCAGAAATAATGCTGTTACTCCCGCAAATAATACGGTACCGCGATTTGCAACCGGAATCCAGGTTCAAAACAGCCATGGTGTTACCGGTGCAGTTATACGGGCAACGCTGACGGGAAATTATGTGCATCATAACGGAAATGGGATTGCTGTCCTCAATGGGGCCCCGCGGGATACGACAAGCAATGAAAACAGTATATCAATAAAATCGAATGCGGATAGGTTTGAAGATAATGGTGTTGGAGTCGCTTTAATAGGAGCTAGTTCATCTGGTGCGGGTGGTACTGCTTCTGAAAATTCAATTCTATTTGAAGCTAACGGCACCACGATCAGAAATAACCAGGGTGATCCATTGCCTCAGAATACCTATAATCCCGGGGGAGTGTATGCAGTAGCTGGCTTTGTTAGTGCAGCCGGTGTGCCTGGTGCAGTAAACAACAATGATCTTAAAATCATTTTCAAGGGTTGTCCTATTGACGGTAATATTGGGGCTAACCAGATTTATGCTTATGGCGCCTATTCACTCAATCTGAGTGGCCCCGCAGGTTCGAATAATACAAATGAAATTCATTTGCAGGGAGTGAGTAAGCAAGCAACAGATTCCACTATTATTAGTGATCCGGATGAAATACCCGAAACCAATACGGTGAATGTTTTTCGATGATTCTTAAATGAAAAATTCAAACAGGATTTGGAAAAATTTTTGTTATGAAAAAAATATTATCCCATTCGTTACTTTTATTTTTCGCTGTGTTTGTAATATTCCTTTCCTGCAAAAAAGAAAAATCCTGTGAAGGATGTGTTGAAAGTAACAAACCGCCGATCGCCGTTGCAGGGCCTGACCAGATTATTACTTTACCAACCGATAGTATTTCATTAGATGGCTCCGCTTCTAATGATCCGGATGGGATGATAAGTGAATGGCTCTGGACAAAAATTTCAGGCCCTGCTTCCTTCAACGTAGTTAGCGCAGCAACAGTAAAAACAATAGTAAGAGATCTTGGTACTGGTGTTTACCAGTTTGAATTGATGGTAAAAGATAATGTAGGTTTGGCAGGGCAGGATACAGTACAAATAATTGTAAAAGATGGATCGCAACCCAATCGTCCACCGGTTGCCAACGCAGGACCCGATCAAACAATTGTTTTACCAACCAATAGTGTCACACTTAATGGCAGTGGTTCAAGCGATCCTGATAATAGTATTACCAATTATGCATGGATAAAAATTTCAGGACCACCCTCATACAATATTGTCAATGCAAATGCTGTTCAGACACATGTCAATAATCTTACGCAAGGTCTTTACCTGTTTGAATTAAAAGTAACAGATTCAGGTGGATTAATCTCAAGAGATACTGTATCAGTGTCGGTAGTTCAAATACCAACTTCAACATGCGAACCGCTGAACAGACCAGTCATTAATGCTCAATTGATCCCGATTGGTAATCTTTCAATTGGAAGATATCAAATGGCGACAGCATTCACCGGTAGTAAAGTTTTCTTTGCTGGCGGTTCTTCCGGCCAGGGTCTTTCGTCCCGTGTGGATATTTATGATATCACGAGTCAAACATGGTCGGTTACAGAACTAAGTATTCCTCGTTGGTATTTGAGTGCTATTGCTGCAGGTGATATGGTATTCTTTGCGGGTGGTTATTCGGTTGGTGCGACTTCGCGAGTAGATATTTATAATCTTACAACCCAATCCTGGTCCACCGCGGAATTAAGCCAGCCCAGAGCATATATTAAAACCGCAGCTATTGGAAATAGGGTATTTTTTGCTGGTGGTTCCAATGGTGGGAACAATTCATCCCGCGTGGATATTTATGATATATCAGCCAACACATGGTCAACAGCAAGTCTAAGCGAAGCAAAGATCGGCATTACGGCTACTGTTGTTGGTAATAAAATTTACTTCGCCGGAGGAGACACTTCCAATTCCGGACCTACTTCAACCATTATTGACATTTATGATGCTGTTACTGATTCCTGGTCTACAAGCACTTTAAATGTGCCTAAAGCATTTCATGCAGCCATTTTCAAAAATGGAAAGATATACTGGGCCGGAGGGGCAACGTATATGAACTATCAAGGTGGCATTGGTAACGAGGATTTGATTACTTGCGAGGTTGAAATAAGAGACATTAATACGCAAGTTTCGTCTTTTACAAATTTATCGTTTCCAAAATACTGCAATGAAGTATTTGAAAAAGATAATAGGATTTGGTTTGTTAGCTTTTATTCCGGATGGCAGAATTGGCAGCATTTTGATATTTATGATCTCGCTTCCGACAACTGGCTCGTAGGTGTATTGCCTCAACCTATATCTTGTTATACTTCTATTATTTCTGCAAATAATACAATTTATATGGCAGGTGGGTATGTAAATGGTGTTGCGTCCAGCCAGGTTTGGAAGTTGGAATTCTAAATTTATTAACGATGAAAGCAATTCTAATTTTTGCTTTATTACTTTCAACATTACTGCAAGCCCAGGATGTAAATCTAAAATGGGCAAATCGAATAGGAGGAACCACAGAAATAGACGCCAATGGAATTGCTAATGGAACAAGTGTTGCAGTTGATGCCTCGGGCAATGTCTATACTGCAGGAAATTTTAATGGCACGGTCGATCTGGATCCTGGCACAGGTACATTTTATTTTACAGGGTGTGGAATGTACATTTTAAAATTAGGTCCCTCGGGAAATTTTGTTTGGGCAAAACAAATACAGGGTACTAACATCTGGGGATCCTTGAATATTTCAATCACACTGGATGGCTTCGGAAGTATATTATGTGTCGGGCAATTTGGTGGTTCGATTTTTTTTGATCCGGGAAATTCAAATCTAACTCTTACGGCCGATCCAAGTTTTGCTTTTGGTATGGGGTTTATAAGCAAACTAGATACAGCAGGCAATGTTATGTGGGCCAAAAAATTCGGGAGAACTGATCTTGATGCGGAAACCCCCTATTCTGTAAAAACTGATGCGACAGGTAATATTTATATTTCGGGGTCCTTTAGTGACTCGGCTGATTTGGATCCGGGTCCTGGAATATTCTATCTCTTTGGCCCCTCCGCAGGTGAAAGTCATGACACAGGTGAATATAGAATTTTCATATCCAAATTGGATTCGTCGGGAAATTTTTTATGGGCGAAGGCGCCACAGAAGGTGGAGGCAAACCTGATGGGTATTAGTGGGGCTGGGCTATTTGTTGATGCTTCGGGTAATATTTTTTTTACCGGTAGTTTTAGTGGTACAATTGATTTTGATCCGGGGCCCGGTGAATTTATTGTTTCAAATTGCAGCCCGGGCTGTATGAATGGAACAGATATTTTTGTTTGGAAACTTGATGTCGATGGGAATTTTAACTGGGTAAAGGTTATTGGCAAAATGGATAGCTATGAGGAAGGCGGCGGCGGAAGCGGATTGGTTGTTGATGTATTCGGTAATATCTATTCAATTGGTACCTTCAAAGGCACCTTGGATTTTGATCCCGGGCCAGGTGTATTTAATCTCAGTAGTTCCATTGGTCAGGCAAACAAATATGTGCTCAAGTTAGATAGTGCTGGCAATTTTATTTGGGCAAAAAAGGAAGATGGCTACCCATTATATTTTAGCTCACTGGCGTCCGATACTTTAAGCAACATTTATGTTACCGGATGGTTCGCTGGTACTGTAGATTTTGACTTAGGTCCAGGTATTTATAACCTAACCGATACCGGTTTTAATGACAAGTTTATATTTAGCTTAAATTCTAATGGGAACTTTTTATGGGCTGTAAAAACCACTGGTGCGGATACGTCTGGTTGCAATGGTATCTCCATCACCACCGATGTTTCGGGAAATGTTTATACCACTGGATATTTCAGGGGTACAGTAGATTTTGATCCGGGCTTGAATGTTAATAGCCTGACTTCGGTGGGGCAACCAAATATGTTTGTTGATAAATTGGATACAGCGGGAAATTTTAAATGGGCAAGACGGGTTGGGGGAACAACCAGCGCAACAGGAATTGTAAACGTAAGAGCTATAGCAATTGATTTAGCTGGTAATGTTTATACGACCGGTAGTTACGCAGGTAGCGTAGATTTTGACCCGGGACCGGGTACTTATCTTATGACCGGAGGATGGAGTTTTATTTTGAAATTAGATTCGTCGGGCAATTTTGTCTGGGCAAAGCAAATAACTGCCGGGTCTCATTCGATCACCTTAGATGCGTTCGGTGGCATTTATATAGTTGGAGATTTTTTGGGTAATGTCGATTTTGATCCCGGTCCTTTCAACTTTACACTTAGCTCTAATTTCCAAATGTGCTTTTCAGTCAAGTTGGATACAAATGGGAATTTTATCTGGGCAAAGAAATTTGGCCGAAGTGATAGTGATGCAGACACGGATTACGATGTGAAGACTGATGCATCAGGAAATGTATACATCTCAGGAGCTTTTGCAGATACTGCTGATTTTGATCCCGGCCCTGGCGTTTTTTATCTTTATGGAATCCAGGCGGGCTGGAGTTACATTAGTGCAGAGTACCGAATTTTTATCACTAAACTCGATTCGGCCGGAAATTTTTTGTGGGCTAAAGCTCCGAAAGAGGTACAAACTGGCTTTGAGAGTATCAGGGGAACCCATCTGTTTGTAGATGATGCAGGAAATGTTTATTACACAGGCGACTTTGAGGGGGAATTAGATTTTGATCCCGGCCCTAATGTTTTCATTTTGGATGGGGGGAGTATTGGTATGGACTATAGTGATATTTATATATTAAAATTATCGGCTGAGGGTGATTTTCTTTGGGCAAAGAAAATGAGCGGTTCGCAAGGATCTAACGGAAACAGAGCGGGGCAAGGCGAAGGTATTGCTGTAGATCCCACCGGCAATGTTTATAGTATTGGAATCTTTGAGGGAACATTTGATTTTGATCCGGGCCCGGGTGTTTTCAATCTGAGTAGCCCACCTTACCATTATATTTCTAAATTAGATAGTGCCGGGAATTTTGTTTGGGCAAAAAAAATGGAACCTTCCCCCGGATTGGTTTTTTCAGGATTTAGTACCATCGCTTTGGATATTTTCAGTAATATTTACCTCACTGGCTTTTTTCGAAACACCGTCGATTTTGACATGGGCCCGGGTGTTTTCAATCTTATGGGTACATCTATAGCTGACAAGTTTGTTTCCAGATTGAATGCTGATGGTGAGCTTATTTGGGTCAGGCGAACAACCGGTACAGACACTTCTTACACTTATGTCCAGTCTATCGCAATAGATAGCTATGGAAACATTTTTACAACAGGTAAATTTAGGAGCACAGTTAATTTTGATCCGGGAACAAATGTTTATAACCTGACAAGTGCTGGACCGCAGAATATGTTTGTTGATAAATTGAGTAACTGTGCCAACAGCGCTATTATCTTGACTCAACCGTTAAATCAACAAACTTGCCCGGGTACAAGTGCAGCTTTTAGTGTAAGCGCTTCCGGTGCAATCGCCTACCAATGGCAGTTAAGTACAGATGAAGGTATTACCTATTCTGATATCAATACTGCCAATGGAACATCTTATACAATAACTTCTGTGGCAAGCAACCAGAATAATTATCGATACAGATGCCGGGTAACCGGGGGATGCAATACAATTATATCCTCATCAGCCCTTCTTACTATTATTAGTACAACTCTTACAGTACAGCCCCAAAGCGCCAGTTTATGTGCGGGAAATGATCATACTTTTAGCGTGACAGCACCAGGAGCATCCGCTTACCAGTGGCAACTGAGTATAGATGGTGGAATTACATTTGAAGATATTACAGGAGCAACCAATTCAAGTTATTCATTAACATCAGTCACAACTCAGCAAAATGGATATCAATATCGTTGTATTGTATCCAATACATGTGATTCGCTTACTTCTTCAGTTGCTGAGTTGTTGGTAATTGATCCGGTAAGTATGGTTTCGCAGCCTGCCAATACAGAAATTTGTTCGGGTGGCAATACTAATTTTTCTGTATCAGGAACCAGTACCCAGGTAATTTTTTACCAATGGGAGGTTAGTACAGATGGTGGTACAAACTATTCTACTGCACTGAATGGGGGAACGTATTCAGGAACTACTACTTCTGTTTTGGTAATAACAGGAGCAGACGCAAGTTTAAATAATAATCGCTATCGGTGTAAGTTGTCAAATGCTATCTGTGGGAACGCTACTGTTTCCAATGCAGCGATGCTCACGGTTCGGAGATTACCGTCAATTGCATTAGCAGCATTTCCTGTTACGTCATTATTTCCCTGGCAAACAACTACACTTACCGCAACAAGTGCTGGTACAGGCGGTGATTTGTCTTTTAACTGGTATTATAATAACATGGTAGTTCCAAATAGAGGTAACAGCAGAATGGTAAATTTTAATCAGCTCGGAAATTACCAGGTGCAGGTAAGCGAACGCTGGCCAAGCGATCTCGTTTGCACCAATCGATCAGCGATTGTTGCCATTACTGCAAATGATACAGCAAAATTAATTATCTATCCGAATCCCAATTACGGTCAATTCCGGATTTCCTATTATAACCCATCGGGGGTTCATGATTTGCAGGTCATAACAATTTATGATTCAAAAGGAGCTATGGTTTATAGAAAAAGGTTAACCCCTGCGGGCATTTATACTTTGGTTGATATAAGTATGATTCCGGGTACAAGCGGTTTTTACAGTGTTATTGTATCAAATGAAAAAGGCAAAAGATTGGCAATTGGAAAAGTAATCGTGCAATAGTTTTATCTCATCTGATCAGGTATAGAGGATGGAATTTAAAATGGTATCAATCATATAACTTCTTTTATGGAAAAGATATTTCTTCAATTAATTACATTATCCTTTACAGGAGCTGTAATATTCATTTCCTGCAAAAAAGAAAAATCCTGCGAAGGATGCCGCGATACCAACAAACCGCCCATCGCCATTGCAGGACCTGACCAGGTTATTACTTTACCAACCGATAGCATTTCATTAGACGGCTCTGCATCTAATGATCCGGATGGGACGATAAGTGAATGGCTCTGGAAAAAAATTGAAGGCCCTGCTTCTTTTAATATTAACAATACAACCGCAGCAAAAACAATAGTAAAGAATCTTGATACCGGCGTTTATAGTTTTGAACTTTTGGTAAAGGACAATGGAGGACTAACTGCAAAAGATACAATGCAGGTAATTGTTACGAGAAATGCACCAACTAACCGTGCTCCGGTAGCAAACGCTGGCAACGACACGACGATTACTCTTCCGGCAAACACAATACTGCTCAATGGAAGTTTGTCAACGGACCCGGATAATAACATTTCTAGTTACATGTGGACAAAAATTTCGGGTCCCTCACCTTTTAATATTGCGAATGCCAATGCCGTACAAACACAGGTAACAAATCTTGTTCAAGGAAGGTACCAGTTTGAATTGAAAGTAACGGACGGAGGAGGATTATTTTCAAAAGATACTATCCAGGTAACCGTGAATGCAGCACCTCCAATATTAACATGTGCGCCACTAAACAGGCCAATTGTAAATTTAACCGCAGTGCCAATAGTAAATCTTTCTGTGCCGAGAGTGGGAATGGCTGCAGTAGCAGCGGGAAATAAAATATTTTTTGCGGGTGGCGGTAATTCAACTTTGGGATACTTATCAAGAGTTGACATATATGATATAGCAACCCAAATTTTAACAACTGCTGAAGTAAGTATACCAAGGACGAATATGTCTGCCATCGCAGCAGGAGATAAGGTATTTTTTGCAGGCGGAACGGAGAATTCAGGAAATGCTTCTGCACGTGTTGATATATTTAATTTGGTTACACAATCATGGTCTACTGCTGAACTAAGCCAACCAAGATATTATATCACGACAGCAACGGTTGGCAATAAAGTTTTTTTTGCAGGGAATCTTATTGGCAATGGTAATGGTGGCTTTGGCTTTCCAAGTTCTATTTCTGTTACAGTAGATATTTTTGATATATCATCCAATACATGGTCCATTGCGAATTTAAGTGAAACACGAACCGGGTTTACAGCTACCGCAGCCGGTAGTAAAATATATTTTGCAGGAGGCGGGGATGGAACTGCTTCCGGGCCCGCTTCAGCTAAAATTGATATTTATGATGACGCTACGGGAATTTGGTCAACATCTTCCCTGAATGTCGGAAAAGGGTTTCATTCTGGTATTTTCAAAAATGGAAAAATATATTGGGCAGGAGGAGCAACAAACATTGGTGATCCCTGGATTGACTATAATTCTCCTACCTGCCAGATAGAGATAAGAGATATCAACTCACAAGCAACCAGTTTTACTAATTTATCACAACCTCACGATTGGTTGTATTGGAATGGCGCTTTTGAATTGAATAATAAAATTGCTTTTATAAATTCTCAAAGCTATTCATCATGGTACTTTGATCTTTATGATGTAACAACCAATAGCTGGTCTATAGGCATTGTGAATCCGTCAATTTCATTTTGGCCAGGCATCAGTATCTCACAGAATAACACCATTTATTTTGCAGGAGGTTGGTCTAACAATAGTGGCGGCGGTTCATACAGCCAGATATGGAAAATAGAATTTTAAAACCAAATCTTTTGTTTTGAAAATGATTATTCACCGCTTTTTTATAAGTGCATTTGTAGTATTCATATTTCTTTCCTGCGAAAAAGAAAGATCCTGCGAAAGTTGCAAAGATGGCAACAAACTCCCTATTGCAATTGCCGGGCCCGACCAGGTTATCACTTTACCAACCGAATTTAAAGATGAGAAAAAGAAGCACTACTCTTTATATGGTAATAGTTTTCTCAGCAACACTTCCTTTTTATTCCTTGCCACATCAACAGAGGTTCCATCATCATCACAAGATATCCTCCCTCACCTTTGATATATTTTTCAATTTCATTCAGGTTGACAAGATAGGAACGATGAACCCTGATAAAGGAATGTTGTTCTAAGGATTCTTCTATTTCTTTTAAAGATCTTGTTATTAAAAGCTTTTTACCATTCTTCAATTTCAACTTTGTATAGTTATCATCCGTTCACAGCTTGCAGAAGTAAAATATGAGCAGATTAAAAGAAATGTGGGCATCAATAAATATTTTCTCATAACAAAACCTTCATGCCGGCTTTAGGTGAAGAAGATGGTGGAAATAAGTTACGGAAAGAACGGCAATCGGATGACCGAAAATAAAATGAGGTTTAGCTAATTCTAAACCTGATTGGGTGAATGCTATGATTTTATTGGTGATCGATGAAAAAAGAAGGGTGAGAAGACGGTAGTATAATTTATTCAACAGAAGCGGATCGCATCGCTGTTATACTCCCCGATCTTTTATCCTGGATAAAACCGGCAACAAAAACATCTTCTTTATTTAAACCTGTGGGAAGTGTAAAGTTTGTAGTTTTTTCTTTAAGAGGTAAGTAAAAAATATTTCTAACGATATTGATGTGATGTAAAGTTCTTCCTTTGTTCTCTCCTTTTTTTATTTCATTGGTGGCCATCTTTTGTATCAGTACAAGTATCGCTTGTTCTTTTTTTGCATCAACACCTTCTGCTGAATAATGCACATCGATCTTTCCTTCTGTATTTTGAACGACATTTAATTTTATTGATGCAGCGGGTTTTTCATTTAATTGTTCATCAATGCTACTGATCAGTTTATTTTTATTTGAACCGAGAAATTCTTTTTTCCCATTTACAATTGCCTGCGGAGTATAAATATTATTCAACCGAAAAATGTTTGAATAATATTCCTGTCTTTCAGTGAACAATGCATTACTGAAAATATCTTTCCATCCTAATTGGTCCCAATAATCAACATGATAACTTAAAACAAGAACATTTTTGTCGCTATACTTTTTTTGAATTTCTTCAAATGCTGCATCTGCGGGTGGGCAACTGGAGCAGCCTTCTGAAGTAAACAATTCTACTAACGCAAATCCACCCTGCTCTTTTTTAATACTTTTATCCAGTCTCCTGGTCGAAAAGGAGATCGTTACCAGGGAAACCGAAAATACAATTATGGGCAAAAGATATTTCATTTTCTAATTTACGGTGTTTTGAAAGCGATGGTTTGTCATTTTAAAGACAACAATTTGCATATAACGCTGCATTCACGATATTTGTGCCCTATTCAGCTTCATGGATAAAAACGAGAAAACGATTGTTTTTTTACTGGCGGCCATAAATTTTACCCAGATCCTCGACTTCGTCAATATGGTTCCTTTGAGTATTTACCTGATCCCCGATCTTCATATTTCAGCATTTCAATTTAGTACGCTGGTGGCATCGTACTCAATCAGTGCTTTTTTTTCCGGTATTATTGCTGCATTACTTATTGACCGCCATGATCGAAAAAAAACTTTATTAATAGCATTTACGGGATTTTTAATTGGCTCTTTTGCCTGCGGCATTGCCCCTAATTACGTGACTTTATTGGTCGCAAGAATTGTCTCCGGCACTTTTGGTGGACTATTGGGTGCCCAGTTGTATTCAATCGTGGCTGATATTTTTTCGTATGAAAGAAGGGGAAGGGCAATGGGAATAGTTATGAGTGCTTTTGCCATTGCATCTGTCATCGGCATTCCCCTTTCTCTGTTATTGACCAATTTTTTTAATTCAAACTGGCATATACCTTTTCTTTCAAATGGTTTATTTGGGCTTTTATTGTTGCCATTCATGTTAAAGTACCTGCCGCCTATGAAAGGGCATATCACTAGTTTTAGGTCATCCACTATTTTCGGAAGTCTTACAAACCCAATGAAGATCCCTATACAGCGATCTGCACTTATTTTTTCATGTTTGTTCATGTTTGGCCATTTCCTGGTGATCCCATTTATTCCCTCTTATCTTGAATTCAACAAGGGATTCACAAAACTTCAAATTCCGTTGATATTATTATGCGGCGGTTTAACTTCTTTTGCAGCGGCAATTTATTTGGGAAGATTCTCAGATAAAAAGGGAAAGCTGCCGATTTTTCTCTGGTCTGTTTTTATTTCATTATTCCTGGTTCTTTTTCTGACAAATATGCCACCGATAAATCTTCCTTCTGTGCTTCTTTTTTTTGCGGTATTATTCATGGTTGTTACAAGCCGTATCGTTATGGCGCAGTCAATGATCAGTAATGTAGTCTCACAAAATCAGCGGGGAAGCTTTATGAGTGTAAATGGCAGCATGCAGCAATTGGGCCAGGGTATGGCGTCGTTAATAGCAGGGGTAATTGTAAAAACAAATAGAGCCACTCATCAATTATCAAATTATAACTGGGTTGGTTATTTAAGTGTAGCAGTTTTAATAGTTGCGGTTATAATAGGGAATAAGATATTCAAAACAATTGATAAAGCTGCCGACACCCCTTCAGGTGATGAGCAGCTACTCAAATCAAACGAACTAGTACTTGATATTGTAGAATAACTTTAACATCGAAACAAAACCGTCGGGGCTTTTTACCAGGTGAGTACAGTCATGGTTTTATTTTTAGTAAAATAAAAAGCAGATCATAAATGCTTCTACACAAACTGCATTTCCAGTTTTGCAAACCGAGAGATCTGATATCCTCGATGCTTTCTTCAACACACTTATTTGTATTGCTCAACGAATAAAACATTAAATTTATGCCGGTGCAGTATATCTTTCTTTTATCAATGTAAGAATTGAATCTTTTGATTTGGCAGGATCCGTTTCTCCGGCTTCTATTTTTTCAGCTGCATCCGCCAGTTCTTCATCATGAATTGCGCTGCGAAACCAATTGGAATATTCTTTTTTACCAAGGTGATACATCCATGTGTCATCGTCTACACCTTCGGCCATTTGAATAAATATTATTAAGTTATTAGCCTTTAAATTTAATTTATTTCCAGGACCACGGAAGAAAAAGCTTTTATCCTGCATATCACCCATAGCATATTTTTTCTTATGTCTTTGCATGAGCTGAGTTGGTCTTTCAACGCGAATTGGAAAAATGTCTTTCTTTTCTAATATCCATGCTTCACCTTTATTTAGGGGTTTAATGGAATCATTTGACAGAGAAATTTTTTTAAGCCGGGCGTACTGATCAAGAATAATGTCAGGTTCTTTACCGATCACCATAAGAAGATCCGTCTGTGATATTATAGACGGGTTAATTAGTTTGGGTTCTGTAGTTACCAGCATAAAATTGTTAAGATCCGCCGGTATATTAAAAAATGAACTTGCGGCCCCAACCGGAGTGAGATGATGTGCTTCATCAAATATGAACCAATGCGGATGTCCAAGACTTTTACGCAATTCAAGCAATG
>DASYQG010000650.1:0-9343 GCA_036005825.1 Chitinophagaceae bacterium
TTTATTAAATGCTCAATAGCGATACGAACGTACAAGAGTGCGACGCAACGGAAGCTTAATAGTAGCAACTGGCTGGTAACACAATTATCCTGCAAAAATAAAGCTATTACTTGCGGCGACCAAACATGAAAGCAATATGGCCCTGGTAAAAGAATTGCTTATCTTTTTGATAAAGCATGATGGGAATATTAGAAGTATAGTATTCGGCACTTACACCAACTTCGATACCGGAAACAACTTCATTGTAGCGGCCAAAATCAAACCGAAGACCTGTTTTTGCAAATACCCCGGGTTTTATTTTCATTTCACCCCAGCCTTTGCCAAGTCCACCGCTGCCGATGATAAAGCCAAATTTGAATAGAGAATCTGTTTCAGGAGAATATTTAATTGTTTTGTTACTTCCGTTATCTTCAACCTGGATATAATAAGGACGCAAAAAACCTAATGCCAGGCCGCCTTTATAAACAACACTAACAGCAACGCCATTCTTATTTCCCTTTTGTCCCATAATGCGATGACCGCCAAAGCCGAGCTGTATGGAATAAAAATTATTGATCTTGCCATATACATATGGATTGCCAAATGAAAAACCACCGGTACCATTTGGCAGCTTATCTTCTTTAGGATCTTTTATTTCATTAAACTCAATGCCATACACCATTCCATTCCTTGGTGTTTTCTTTTTGCCTTTTTCATAAAAAGCACCGTATCCATTTGTCCGGAGTTGTAAACCCCAAATGCTCTGTGATGAATAAACGAGAATGCCTTCTTCTTCCTGGCGGGTCATTTCAGTTGCTTTCTTTGCCTTTTCCTGCTTACGTGTTTGCTTTTTAGTTTGTTTCTTGGGAATTTCCTGGCCCAATAAAGATGAACCCAATGAAAATAAGAAGGCAATGATAAATAGTTTCTTCACGGGAGAGATGTTTTATGCTAAGAGACAAAAAGAGTGATCGAGATAAAGAGAAAAAAATCCAATCCTAAAACCTTTTCCTCATTTCTCATTTTACTCTTAGTGTTGTTTATAACGTAAATTTAGGGCAAAAAAAGATAATGACCTCAACAGTAGTTTATAACGGCGAGTTAAGAACCACCTGTACCCATCTGCGCAGCGGCAACAGCTTTGAAACCGATGCTCCGGTTGATAACAATGGCAAAGGCGAAAGATTCTCTCCTACCGATCTAATGGCGACCTCGTTGGCGACTTGCATGATAACTGTAATGAGCATAAAAGCAAGAACAATGGGTTTTGATCTGACAAACGTAAAAATTGATGTGCTGAAGATCATGAAGGCTGATCCACGCCGTGTGGGTGGCATCGAATTGACCTTTCATGTTCCCAATTCGTTGCTGAATGTAGATGAGAAAACAAAAACGATCCTGAAGAATACTGGTAATACCTGCCCGGTTGCATTGAGCCTTCACCCTGACATAGAATGGAAAGTGGATTGGGGAGGTTGGAGTTAGTTCAACCGCCATCTTTTTCGTATTATTCCTTAGGAATTAGGGCTTTATTGGATATTATCTAAGGTATAAATCCATTGAAATGTAGCAGGTGGATTAACTTTTGAAGTATAAATTCTGGCCGCTATTTTTAAGTTCAAATTAAAACCTATGAAGACAAAAGTTATATTTTTTGTGCTGGCTGTAATATTGCTTTCATCTTGTATGAGAGCACTTACTCCTGATCAGGCTGCAAATGGTAGCTATAAGCACTGTCACCCGATGAGATAAGATCAGCTGTTTTTAAGAAGTGCGTTACCAACAGCACAATCCAGACATCTTTTTTTACTGCAGTACTCATTTTTTAATTCAATTAATGCCTGTGAATCATGGGCATTTTTATTTTGCAGACCAACCTGCTGAAATCCTTTTGTAATAGAATTTGATTCCGCCGTTATTTCTTCCATCCATTGCAGGGCCCTGTCCTTATATTTTTGTTCCTTATTAAAATGTCCGTAAGCAAACAGCACGGTGCAAACTGTATTAATAAGAATATTATCGATCATTGCTGCACCGAGATTTTTCTTTTTAAATGAAGATTGCTCGTCAAAACGATAATGATAATGCCAATAATCGTTGGCGGTCACATCCAGCCATTTCTTAACATCTTTTACGGAAGCTGTTTCTTTGATTTTAGAGAACAAATGTTCTGATTGATGAACGAGCATTGCCAACTGCGCAAGCCTGATTGAAGGAAAATTTCCTGGTCGCATTCGAAGAAAAAAGGGTGTGTAAGTATTTTGTTTAAGCTGGTATTTGCTCTTGTAGAATAAATATTCTTTTTGTAGCATGATGGGGTAATCTTCTTTAAATTTCTCATTCAGCAAATTTGACTGTCCAATTAACAATGCTTCTAACTGATGTATCTGGTTTTTATGTTTGGCTAAAATGTTTACAGGGATACTGCGAGCCATTTCTTCAAAAGCATCAGCATTTATTTTAATTCCAAAATTTCTTGCCAGCAACCACCAGAACGTTTCTTCCCAATGATGATCGTTTTGACCGAGGTATGCTTCAACAATTGCAGATTTTCTTATCAATCTTTCAGCAAGTAATCTTTCTTTCCAGCTTTCCAATACGATCGACCTTACAGATGCAATGCTTTTTTCGCAAGGAATAAATCCTTGCGCATTCATCAATTCTTCATATCGCTGCAATAATACTTTTGCAACCCTGCTCTTTAAATTCAAAACCGGGATATTGTAATCCGGGAAATCATCTTCCCAAACCACATGCAGAATGACATTGTCATAATTCTTATCGTGATGATGATTATGCTTTTTCCAATCGGAAGAAAGCAAATGCAACTCAACATTCCCGGCCCAGGTTGTTTTACCAATTTTAATTTTTGCGTCGGTGAAATCAGGGCCTTGATTTGTGTTATATGTTCCAGGAAAAATAATTTGTATTGATTCTCCGGAAGTAGATTGTAGCTCGCCCTGATTGAAATATTGAAATTGCCAGATGAATTGGAGTAGGCGTTCGGTCATACCCCCCGTCCCCCTAAAGGGGGAACTTAGACTGAGGTTTTCTGTGCTAGCCTTGGTAGTCATTGAGGATGGTTAAATGGTTGAATTGCTAAATTGTTATTTCAAATTACAGAATCTAATCAATTTAACAATGAGCCCTGCCCGCGGCAGGCAGGAATTTAACCATTTAGCTTTTCTAATTCTCTTACTACCCTGCTAACTGGTAATCCCATTACATTATAAAAATCGCCATTGATAGACTTTATCCCTACCACACCGATCCATTCTTGTATAGCATAGGCGCCGGCTTTATCGTAAGGTTTATATTTATCAACATAAAACTCTATTTGTTCTAATGTGAGTTTATGAAATTCAACTTCTGTAACATCTGCAAAAGAAATTTCTTCCTCTCCTTTTCTGATCGCAACACCTGTAACTACTTTATGCTTTTCTCCGGATAACGCAAACAGAATGCTAACTGCTTCTTCACGATGAACAGGCTTCCCTATGATATTTTCCCCAAGCACAACTATTGTATCAGCGGCAAGTATAGTTTGACCTGGTGAAACCAATTTTTGTACGGCTGCAGCTTTTTGTTGAGCAATATAAACTGCAACTTCCTCAGGGTCTAATCCAGGGGGATAGTCTTCAGAGGTCTCTTTTACATAAATTTCAAAAGGAACCTCTGCCCATTCCAGTAATTGTTTACGACGTGGTGATTGTGATGCAAGAATGATCTTGTTCATAAATAGAAGTAAAAAAATATCATTGATAAAATACCGGTGAGCATTACCAGTTTTGTCCAATTACTTAAACGATGATAATCGTTTTGATCTTTTGCCTTATATAATTGAAGTAATATTAAAACAAATGGTCCAATGATAAACAGAATTGAATAAGCCATAGCCCACCACCATTCAAACCTGGCAACATATACTTGTAAAATGATAAGTAAGGCAAGAATAACAACCAGCCAAACTGCGATATAAACTTTTGCGGCATTTACACCCCACACAATTGGCATGGTACGACAACCATATCTTTCATCGCCTTGCAGATCTTCTATATCTTTAATTGCTTCGCGAATCAGTGAACTGATGAATGCGAATGCTGCATAAAGAATACCGATACGAATTATCTTGTTGGATTCTTCGTTTATTTCTGGCAGACCACGGAACGGCATACTGATCTGGGAGAGACAAATAACTAATATCACCCATGCGGTAAGTAAAGAGATAACAATATTTCCTGAAAGCAATTTTCGCTTTAACGAAACCGAATAACCAAATAATAAAAGCACACAAAGAAAGTTCCCAATAAGAACATACCAGAGTCCGGTTCGCCAGGCAACCCATGCACTAAATAATATTCCGAAACCGCTAAGTACAAAATGCCATGCCATCGCCCAGCGACGAGAAACAATCTTATCAACGACATTGGCTGTTGGCTTATTTACCTGGTCAATGTTAACATCAAAATAATCGTTGATGATGTAGCCGGCCGCTGCGATCAATACAGAAGCAACAGTAAGAAGAAGAAAATTCCAGCCATCTATTATGGGTCTCATTCCAATTGGCCAAAGTATTTTATCAAGAATAGCTACATGAAAAAGGATTTGAGTAAGTACAATAAAAAAAAGGTTGGGCAAACGGATCATCTTTATAAAAGCCCCAACCAGGTTCATGTATTAATAATTTTCGGAAAGATAGTGAGAGAAGATGATAATTTTATAGAGGATAGATGATAGTTATTAAAAGGGGAAACTTCGGTCTTAAAAAATCACCAACTATTAATTATCAGTTATCATCTAAACATTTATTTCGACGTTACATCCGTTTCATACTTCCAATGCCCTTTTACCTTCAAAACTTTTTCAATTACATCCCGTACACACCCCCAGCCGCCATTAATGGGTGAAACATACTTCACTATACTCTTCACTTCATTTACCGCATCTGCAGGACAGGCTGACAAGCCAACTTTTGTCATCAATGGCATATCAGGAAGATCATCACCCATAAAAAGAACTTCTGTCCATTTTATCTTATTGCTTTTAAGAAGATCCATTACAAAGGTTGTCTTATCAGCAATACCAATATGAATATCTTTTATACCAAGGTATTCCAATCTCTTTTTTGATTCTTCTGATACTCCGCCTGAAATAATGAACACACGATAGCCGTGCTTCATTGCCATTTGTAAACCAAAACCATCTTTCACATGCATTTGCCTTGCCTGCAAACCATCGCCTAGCACAAGCAGCGTTCCATCAGTAAGCACGCCGTCGATATCAAAAATAAATGTGGTAACTTTTTTAAATTCCGCAAGAACATTCATAAAGTCAAAATTCAAAAGTTAAAAGTAAAAAATAGAGTTTATCAGTAAGTTCTCCTTTTTATATTTGAATTTTTACTTTTGATTATCTCTCCATTCATACACCCATGCACTCTGTATCATTTCAAGATG
Source organism: Chitinophagaceae bacterium (assembly GCA_036005825.1). Taxonomy (GTDB): domain Bacteria; phylum Bacteroidota; class Bacteroidia; order Chitinophagales; family Chitinophagaceae; genus VBAS01. The sequence continues at coordinate 5,436 of DASYQG010000650.1, forward strand.
GCCCTCGGTGCTTTCTTCTCTTTTACCTTCAAAGTTTGGAAGTTGCAAGATCCATTCAAGAAGATCTGTGAAACGAATACGATAAATCTTTCCTTCATTAAAATCATCGCCAAAGCGTTCATATAGTTTTTGCGCAATGTCTTCATGGTCGGCCCAGTGTATCGGTGGTTCAAAATGAGTCATACAATTATTTCTGATTTCTTGTTTCTAATTTCTGTAACTGCTCATAGCTAACAAGCTCGCAGCTTTCTTTTATTCTCCTAAAAATTGTGTCTGATCCGGTAAAGTTATTTCTATTTCTCCATCTCCCTCTAATAAAAGCGATTGGCATCCTAATCTTGAATTCAACCTTGGATTGACAGCTCTGTCAATAAAATCTTCTTCTTTATCAGTGATCTCATCTATTGAATCCATTCCTTTATCAATATATAAATGACAAGTAGTGCAGGCACAAACCCCGCCACAATTATGGTGAAGCTCAATATCATTTTTAAGGCAGATCTCGAGCAAAGTCTGGTTAGGCTCCAGGTTTTCAAAAGTGATTGGCGCAACTCCTTTCTGTTCAAAATTAATCTTCAGGTTGTACATCGATTCTCGTTTGGGCTGCAAATGTAACTGTAAAAAGAAAACTGGCATTTACTTGTTTGGGAAAAGTCGCAGTTTCAAATATGCATCCATTAAGCTTTGATGCCCTTAATACTTGCAGTTAGAAATTCATAAACCTTTTTCAGTTCAGGATATGAACTAAGCAGGGCAAGATGTTTTTGTATGGTTTCTTCGTCGTTTCGTATAGCGGGGCCCGTTTGTGATCTTGAAGGAGAAATATCTTTTATCCGCGAAGCTGTTTCTTCAATTAATGGCAGCAATTCATTGAAGTCGATCCCTTCCTTCTTACAATAGTTTTCAGCCAGCGCATATAAATGATTCGTAAAATTATTTACAAATACGGCGGCTACATGCAGCTTTGATCTTGCATCATCACTCGCCTGCGTTACATGTTGTGGCGAAATTGAATTTGCCAACGCTTCCAACTTCTTTCTTGTCATTTCATCACTGCCATCAAAAAAGATCGGTGTTTCAGGGAGGTCAATATCTTCCTTATGCAAACTTTGTAATGGATAAAAAACCCCGTAATGATCGGTCACAGTTTTTAAAATATCTTTTGACACAGATGCTGCGGTATGAACGACTACTTTTTTCGGAAGCTTAATGTTATTGATCACATCGTCAATAGCATCATCACTCACAGCAATTATATAAATATCAGCATTCGGCTTAGCTATACTCGGATAATTGGAGCTTTCTGTATTCCATTCATAAGCAAGTTTACTGGCAGCGGAAGCATTGCGGCTTATAACCTGTAAAATATTATGTCCTGCCGCTTTAAATTTTCTTCCCAACACTGCAGCTACATTGCCGGAACCAAGAATTACAATATCCATAAGTACATTTGTATAATGACAAAGTTAGGGCAACAAATAGCGATTGGCTATTACCGTACAAAATTTAAGGTGCTTTCTGCAATATCAAACCGAAAAACAGCGGAACTGGCACTAGATCTATTTACAACTCCGCAATTCAGGTATAAAAAACCATTGCCTGATATTTTTAAAGAATCAGAGAAATTAGAATTCAAACATTTTGGAGAAACAGTAACAGGCTATCGCTGGAATCGTGGTGGGCACAGAAAAGTATTGATCGTTCATGGCTTTAATTCTTCTGTTGCAAAATTTGACCGCTATATTAAACCATTGATGAAAAAAGGATATGAAGTGTTGGCCTTCGATGCGCCGGCACATGGTTACAGTACTGGCAAAACTTTGAATGCTGTTGTTTTTAAAGAGATGGTTACATATATACACAAAGAATATGGACCAATAAGATCATATATGGGTCATTCATTTGGTGGGCTTGCTATTTGTCTTGCGTTGGAAGAAATTGAACACACGGACGATTGCCATGTCGTATTGATCGCTCCTGCTACGGAATCAAAAACTGCGATCGATATTTTCTTTTCATTTATGAAATTGAATGAAGCTGTAAGAAAAGAATTCGATGAGTATATCTATAAGTTAAGAAATAAACCTTCTGAATGGTATTCAGTAAGCCGGGCTGTAAAAAATCTGAAAGCAAAGATCCTTTGGTGTCATGATGAAGATGATTCAATGACGCCATGGGCAGATGCAAAAAAGGTAATGGATGAAAAGCATTTCAATATTGAGTTCATAGTTACAAAAGGATTGGGACACCGGCGGATCTATCGGGACAATAAAGTTTCAAAAGCAATTATAGAGTTCCTTTGATCGTCGCATTTACATTCCCGGCATTTTATCTTTCTTTTTGCCTGTTTGATCCAATGCGGCTTTTAGTCCTTTAGCTAACTGTTCCGCATTGCCAACTCCCCAATAATGTAAAAAGAATATTCTTGGTTGTTCATGAACCATGTGGTTATGAACAGCTGCTACTTCAATTCCATTTTCAACTAGTGCTTTAATAACCAGAGCCGCTTCATCTTCAAGCATTGTAAAATCGCCGGCAACTGCGGCATGATCCGGCGTGCCCTGAAATGCGGCCCATGTATTGAATCCCAAAAATGTTGTTACTGTTGTTCCATGTTCTTTTAAAGAAACATCAGGTCTTCCAATTGTGTATTTATAAACTCCTTTGCTCATTTCAGCTTTGTACCCTATTATCTCATCGAGCTTTTTTGTGTCTAAAGTATTCGTGACCGGTTCAGAAGATGCAGTACCTTTTGAAGGATCTCCACCTCTTACTTCTTTTACTTTATCCAATACAGCTTTTGCTTTTTCTGCCATCATTTCTGTTTTTCCACTTCCCCCAATATGCATGTACATAACATTTGGATGATTTCTTACAAAGTGATTATGTATTGCTGTAATAGTTAAACCTTGTTTAATGACTTGCTGCTGCACGGGTTTCAGATCAGTTTCTGTAAGAATTATATCACCCATTATCATTGCGCCATCCTTAGTTGGGGTAAATGCGATCCATGTGCCAAGGCCCATCGCCGGAATAATTTTAAATCCGTCCACCTCAATATTCAGATCATTTTGCGGAACAGTGATCTTGTACTCACCGTTATTTGATTTTCCTTTGATCCCAATAATTTTTTCTATTGCTGTAGTATCAAGCTGTGCTTTAACTGAATAATGAAAAACAAATACCACCATGAAAAATATGCAGGATGTTTTCAAAAGATTAAGTGATTTCATGTATGTAAGATTTTTAAATAAATCGTCGCAGCAATTTACCAATTCCAGAAGAAATCTTAGGATTACTTTCTTATCATTACATTTCGTTAACAATGGCTGAAAGATAGAATGTTTTAGAAAGTAAATCGCCATACCAATTTTGCAGCACCCGATGAAAAATCAGGTCGTCCCGGTTTAGATCATCAAGTTTATTATAGCCTCTATTGTATGCAACGTAAAGATCAGAACCAATAGCATAAATTATGGAGAAAGTAATTATTCTTTTTGAAAAAGGCATCTACAAATAGTTTTTTGAAAATTGCTAGCTTGTTTTGTATACCTGCAACTCTGCCGTATTGCTGCCTTTTGCTCTTGCGGCTAAAATAAATAATTTAAGAGTTGGAATTAACAGAGAGGTTCTTGCGCCATCTCTTGCAGAAATTTTGGCGATCTGCTTTATTTCAGGTTTCTGCCATTGGTAAATATTAATAAAACCACCTCCTCCGCTTGCATAAATCTTTCTTTCTTTTTCGTCAAAATAGACATCATCCATTGCCACCATTAGCAACAAAAATTTCTTGTTGTTGCGGGATATAAGCAATCCCTTGTGGTTCATCAACAGCTTTGATGCTATGCAAAACTATTCCTTTCATTATATCCACCACTTCTACGGAATTGTTACCTAATGCTGCTACA